>JAZNWM010000026.1:0-5293 GCA_045593345.1 Eubacteriales bacterium | reverse complement strand
CATACGGCAGGGGCCGCACCAGTCGGCGTAAAGGTCTATTACTGCAAGGCCGCCGAACTCCTCTACCTCGCTCTTGAAATTATCCTTGGTAATTACGGTCATAGCTTAAATCTCCTTTTATTTTTCTTACGTATTTATTTTAACAAATTTGAGGCCGTTTGTCTATAGCGAAATAAAATGTTTACAATTATTTAATGGTAAATATTTGACATTTTTCGGATTTTGATGTAAGATAATTAAGAAAACAAGCAAAGAATAAGGAGTAAATTATGGAATACAGAATGAAATGCGAGGTTGACGTTCACGACGTTGACTACAACGGTATAGCAAAGACCTCGTCTATAATGAAATATATACAGACGGCGGCACAGTACCAGCTTACCGAGAGCGGAATGTCCTACGACAGCCTGAAGAAGAACAACCGTGCCTTTATTCTTTCGCGGGTAAAGCTTGAGGTGCTTCGTCCCCTGCGTGCCTACGCTCCCCTTACCGCAATAACCTACCCCTGTGAGAGCCGTGGCTACAGCTTTCTGCGATGCTACGCCCTGGAGAGTGACGGCGAGATCGTGGCGAGGGCAATATCTGTATGGGCTCTTATCGACACCGAATCGCACGCGTTGGTGCGTGTAAACGATTTTGACCTCGGTCTTCCCACCCTGCCGAAGAACGACCTTGTCCTTGCCGCAATGAAGCTGCCCTCCAATCTTATTGACGTGGGCGGCTACGGCGTGCATTACGGCGACGTGGATCAGAACAGGCATATGAACAATACCAAATACCCCGATATGTACTCAAATTTCCTGCCACTTCAGGGCAGGATGATACGCTCTATCACCATCAATTACTCAAGCGAGGCACAGATGGGCGAAAAGCTTCGGGTTCAGCGTGGGGAGGAGGGCGGAATCATCTATTTCCGCACCGTAAGGGGCGACGGCAGGATAAATTCCGAGGCACAGATCGAGCTTTGTGACATAGATTGATTGTATTTCTTGCTTTCCAACCGTCAAAATGGCATAATATCCACTTTTTTCTGCTATTTTTCGGTTTTTTTCTCGGCGGGATGAATGGTTTTTATGCATAATTCAGCATCAGACATATAAAAGGGTGGCTTTGCCGCCCTTTATTTTTTGTTAAAAGAGCAATTTTTACAATAGCCCGAGAAGATGACAAAAGCTCTCATTATTTTACACCCGATTTCTCAACGACATATCAGGTGCATTTATGCTACAATATTATTATCTTATATCAGGGGGTAAAATATGAAGCAAGGAACAATGAATATTATAGTTTCCCGCGAGGTCAGAGAGGCCGAGGGCTACAGCTATACCTACGAGCTTATTTTGCGGGAGGGCGAGCGTACTCACGATTGGAGGCTGCCGCTCTATTCAATAAGAATCTCAATGACAGAGCCCGACGGCAGACGCAGTCAGCGTGAGGCAACCGACGTTTTCACCGACGAAAGACGGGCAACCGAATTCTTTGACAGGCTGGTAAGGAGCCTCGCCACGCCTATTGACCTTTCCTACGTGGTGGAGGACGAGGTTCGCTCGTAAAAGAGTGTTGAAATTATCCTCGTATTATGGTATAATACATAAGTAATTAATCTTTTTGCGAGGGTAAAAAATGGAAATAGGAATACTTGGTGCGGGAACCTGGGGCATAGCCCTTGCATCCCTGCTATCGACAAACGGACATTCGGTTTCGGTCTGGTCGGCCATCCCCGATGAGATAGATAAGCTTAAGGCAAGCGGCAGACATTCTAATCTTCCCGGTATCACCCTGCCAACGTCAATAAGCTATACGAAAAGTATATCGGATATTGCACAAGCGTGCGAGATGATCCTGGTGGTCGTTCCCTCCTCCTTCGTCAGAGGTACGGTTGAAAGAATTGCCCCCTATCTTAAGGACGGTGTTGTGCTTGTTACCGCCGCCAAGGGTATTGAGGGCGGCAGTCTTATGACGATGACCGAGATAGTAGCAGACGTGCTGAAGAAAATACGCCCCGAGCTTGTCTTTAACGTGGCGGCATTGTCGGGGCCTACTCACGCCGAGGAGGTTGCGGCGGGAATACCAACCTCAATCGTTGCGGCCTGCGAGATCGAGGAGGTGTCCGAGAGGATCGCCGCGGCCTTTGCCAACTCCTGTATGCGAGTATATACGAACACCGACGTCAGGGGCGTGGAGATATGCGGTGCTATGAAGAACATCATCGCAATTGCCTCGGGCATCCTTACGGGAATGGAGCTTGGCGACAATACGAGGGCGATGCTTATGACACGCGGAATTGCCGAGATCACAAGGCTCGGTCTTGCTATGGGCTGCAGGAGGCGTACCTTTATGGGACTTGCGGGCATCGGCGATCTGATAGTGACCTGCACCTCACGGCACAGCAGGAACAACCGCTGTGGCGAGCTTATGGGCAGAGGTATGTCCTACGAGGAGGCCTCGCGACAGATCGGAATGGTGGTGGAGGGCTACTATGCCCTTGAGGCGGCTATGGAGCTGTCGGCAAAACACAACGTTGAGCTTCCCATCACCGAGGCGGTATACAAAATTATCAAGGAGGGGCTCTCGCCGAGGGAGGCGATGATCAGCCTTATGAACCGCGACCTTAAAAGCGAGCTTGATGAATAAAAGCCCGAATTTCCGTCAATGATTACCTCATCCAAGGAAAAGAGGTAATAAAATGAAGAGCTTGATAAGATGGTGCATACTGACGATGATCGTGACGGTGGTTATCGGGGTTATGCCGACCGAGGCGGAGAGCGAGATATATGAGGATACGCTGAGGCTACATATATTAGCCAACTCCGATACGGCTGCCGACCAGGAGCTGAAGCTTGCCGTACGGGACAAAATTCTCACAAAATACGGTGACAGTCTTCGCCTTGTCCACTCAATTGAGGAGGCGAAGAAGACGGTAAGCAGTCTTATTCCCGAGATTGAGGAGGATGCAGAGGACTGGATACGCGAGCTTGGCTACGATTATCCCGTCAGGGCAACCGTCAGCACCGAGTGGTACGACACGAGAGAATACGAGGGCTTTACCCTGCCGCGTGGCTACTACTCCTCGCTTCGCGTCATAATCGGCGAGGGTGAGGGCAAAAACTGGTGGTGCGTGATGTATCCGCCGCTGTGTATGGAGATGGCAACCGAGTCTGCTCCTGCCGACGACGGTATTATCGACTATACAAAAGAGGAGATCTCGCTGATAAAATCCGGCTCCTATCAGATAAAATTCAAAATTCTCGAAGAACTTTCAAGCGTCTTTTCAAAAAACGGTTGATTTCAGAAAAAAACTGTGCTACAATAATTACAAAACGGTTTTAGGCGAGTGTAATTATGAAGATTGAAGGAAAGATTATAACCGAAAACAGAAAGGCAAGACACGATTATTTTGTAATCGAGACCTATGAGGCGGGCATCGAGCTGTTCGGCACAGAGGTAAAGTCGCTTCGTCGTGGCAACGTGAATCTGAAGGATTCATACTGCGATATTGACGGCGGCGAGCTTTTCGCCCTCGGCGTTCATATCAGCCCCTACGAGCAGGGCAATATTTTCAACAAGGATCCCCTCCGCCCGAAGAAGCTGCTGATGCACAAGAGGGAGATTATGAAGCTTACCGGTCTTGTCAGCCGCGAGGGCTATACTCTCGTTCCCCTTTCGCTCTATTTCAAGGGCTCGCGGGTGAAGATGGCTGTCGGTCTGTGTAAGGGTAAGAAGCTGTACGATAAGCGTGATTCGGCAGCGAAGCGTGATGCGGACAGGACAATAGAAAAGGCTATGAAGAATCGCTTTTAAGTAAAAAACGGTAGAGTCAGACTCTACCGTTTTTTTGTTTTGCCTTCGGAGGAATAAGTGCCCTCATAGAATTCAGAATAGCAAGCACCGCCACGCCAACGTCGGCGAAGACGGCAAGCCACATATTTGCGAAGCCGAGCAGACCGAGAATGAGTATCATTCCCTTCACGCCAAGAGCGAAAATTATGTTCTGCCAAGAAATATTTATGGTTTTTCTTGCAATCAGCACCGCCTCGGGAAGCTTTGACAGATTGTCGGTCATAATAACGACGTCGGCTGCCTCAATGGCACTGTCCTGTCCCATACTGCCCATAGCAACGCCAACGTCGGCGGCGGCAAGGGAGGGTGAATCGTTTATACCGTCACCCACGTAAAGGGTGCTTTTTGACTCGGAAATAAGACTGCGAAGGTGGTCGTACTTCTCCTCGGGAGAGAGTGATGAATGCCATTCGCAAAGTCCAACGCGGGACGCAACCGCACTTACGTTCTCCTCCCTGTCGCCAGACAGAATAACACTACGCTTAACGCCAAGGCGGTGGAGCACTTCTATTGCGGACGCCGCCTCGGGCTTTATGCTGTCCGAGATGATGATTACACCCTTAAGCACCCCGTCAATTGCCACGTAGACCGCACCTGTCCGCTCGGACTCAAGCGAGGAGGTATCTATTCCCTGCCTTCTCATAAGCTTCATATTACCTACGGTACATTTCCTGCCCGACAGCGTGGCGATAATACCGTAGCCCGCCTCCTCACGCACCGAGTCGGTAGGAATAATGCTGTCAGACGAGGCCTTGATGCACTCGGCAATAGGATGGTTTGAGGCGTGCTCTACCGACGCGGCAACCGAAAGCAGCTCCTCTCTCGAGATACCGAAGGTGATAACCTCGGTGACGGTGAATCTACCGCTGGTTATGGTTCCGGTTTTGTCAAACGCCACCGTCTGTACCCTCGCGACCTTGGAGAAGACGTTGCCGCCCTTAAAGAGTATGCCTCGGGATGCGGCACCGCCGATGCCCCCGAAGAATGCCATAGGAACCGAAATCACAAGTGCACAGGGACAGGATATAACGAGAAAGGTCAGAGCCGTATAAATAGAATCGTTAAGCCCCTTCCAGCCGAATATAGGCGGGATAATAGCCACCAGCAGGGCTATAATAACCACCGCGGGCGTGTAATAATGGGAGAATTTCGTAATAAAGCTCTCCTCGTCCGACTTGTTTTCGTTAGCATTCTCAACGAGGGAAAGCACTCTTGCGGCGGCAGACTCACCTGCGGGACGGGTCGTTTTAGCGTGGAGAAGGCCGCTTACCACAATAAATCCGCTTGACAGCTCACTGCCTACGCCAACCGATATAGGCAAAGGCTCGCCCGTCATACTGGAGGTATCCACGTCGGCAGAGCCGAAGGTGACCACCGAGTCGATAGGCACACGCTCGCCCGTACGGATTACTATAGTGCTGCCCACCTCAACGTCCTCGGCATCAACCGTCTC
>JAZNWM010000025.1:0-5085 GCA_045593345.1 Eubacteriales bacterium | reverse complement strand
TGGAAGGGTATTTTCAGTCTGAACGCAATATAAAACTTGTTGTGCAACTTGTGGATATGCGTCATCCGCCCACTGCATGATAGCGGGAGTAGATGTCCACGATGATCTGGGTTGCGTCCATAAGCTGACTCTCGATAAGAGCAAGCTTCGTATCGCGGTCGGTACACTCGGAGATAGCGGTGTTCATAACCAGCACCTCGTTAAAGGTAGATGCTGTCTCGGCAACAGGCATAGAATAGTCGCGGTTGAGGGGCGAGTTCTTATACACCTGTCTGTCGTGGAAGGAGTGGCCAAGCTCGTGAGCAAGAGTCACGATGTCCGAGAAGGAGCCGTCAAAGTTGGTAAGCACTCTTGACTGTCCCGCAGAATGAACGGCACAGTCGAAGGCACCGCCCACCTTACCCTCGCGGGGGTAGAAGTCGATCCAGGAGTTGTCAAATGCCTCCTTTACCATATCGTGAAGCTCGGTATCGAACTTCGCGAAGATATTAAGCAGATAATCCCTTGCCTCCTCGGTGGTGTACTTCTTATCGCTCTTACCCATAGGAGCAAAGAGATCGTACCAGGGCAGACCGCCCTCGTGACCGAGAGCCCTTGCCTTTGCCCTAAGATACTTACGGAAGGCGGGCATATACTCCTGCATAGCGGTAAGGAGTGCGTCGAGTGTCTGTTGCTGCATAGCCGAATTATCAAGTGCCTTGGCAAGAGGAGAAGCATATCCGCGGCGGGAGGCCTCGCCGATAACCTGCAGCTTGATAGAGTTAAGAGCAAAGGCAACCGCAGTCTCCACCTTGGGATAAGCGGCAAGCTCTGCCTCGTAGGCATCGCGTCTTACCTGGGGATCGGGATCGTATGCAAGATTGCGTGCAGAGGAAAGAGTGATCTCCTCGCCCCTGTACTCTACCTTAAGCGAGCTGGTAAGGCTGGACTGAAGGTCAGACCAGGCAGATGCACCCGAGATATTCATCTCGGCAAAGAGCGACTCCTCCGCATCGGTAAGCAGATGCTTTGAGTCCTTCACGATGGTGAGAATTCTGTAGGAATGCTCCTTCAAAATCTCGTTCTGCTCTATAATTTCCTCAATATTCGGGATTTTTGCAATCGCCTTATTAACAGCGGCAGAGGGAGCTGCGGTAGCGGAAAGCTTGCCCATCAGGACACCCATAACGCTTGCCGCCTCGCTGTCGCGGGTGTCGGCAGAATAGCGGAGGTTAGCGAAGATAAAGAGCTTCTCGGCGAGAGAGGATACCTTGGTCTCAAGCTCAATATATCGAAGGAGAAGCTCCTCGCCCGAGTAGTCGGAGAGGCGGCCCGCAAAGGCAACCACCTCGCCTATCGCCTCATCAAAGGCGGTCATATCAGCAGCCATACGGGGATCGTCAAAGCCGCTGTAAAGTATAGAAAGATCCCATTGCTTATTCATTTTAAATCATTCCTTTCGTTATTTATGATACCGGCAGGGCTCCACGTATTCGGCATAGGCCTCGTCGGTCACGCCCTGATTTCTGATTATATCGGAGTAAAGCCTTCCGCTGTTTTTCACGCTTCTCTTCTGGGTTTCATAGTCGATATGGACTATGCCGAAGCGGGCAGCCTCGCCCTCACGCCACTCAAAATTGTCGGTAAAGGACCAATGATAATAGCGTTCGATACGGTTATCAAGCTCGCTTATCGCCTTAAGCTGATCGTAGATAAACCTGGGACGGAAGGAGTCGGTATTGTCGCAGGTGCCGTTCTCGGTGACGAAGATGGGATACTCGTCGCCGTACTCCATAGAGAGAAGATTCGCAAGATCGATAAGACCGTCGTGATAGATCTCCCAGCCGAGATCGTTTTTGTCGCAATCCTCCGCCACCCCGTCACGAAGGCCCGAAACGGTGGTGCGTGAGTAGTAGTTTATGCCGATGAAGTCGAAATATCTGCCCGGCTCAAGCTCGCGGCGGCGAAGAATGGGAAAACGCACCCTGCCCACCATCATAGCATCGGTCACAGCCGACTGGAACATACGCTCCATAAAGGAGGACATCAGGCGGTGGAGGGGATTAGAGTAATTCTTCGGTGCGAAGACGCGAAGGTGGTTGGCAAAGGAAACGAGAGTTTCCTCCCTGCTCTTACCCATATCAAGACGGATATTGTGGATAAGCTGATAGCACTTCACGTGGGCTGCCGCCATATTGGAAAGAGCCTTACAGTAGTCGGCAAGCGACCTTCTCTCGGGTGGCCAGATGCCGTAGAAATAACCGTTAAGGCAGTAGACGTTAGGCTCGTTTATTGTGATATACTCGTCAACGATATCGCCGAGGTATTCCACAACCTCGCTGGCGAAATCAATGAAGATATCGATGCTGTCGGGATTTGTCCAGCCGCCCATATCCTCAAACCAGAGGGGATTTGAGAAATGATGAAGGGTAAGCAGGGGCTTGATTCCCTTCTCTATCATATACTCTATCTCCTCGCGGTAGTGATAAAGCACGTCCTCGTCATAGTCGCCCTGGCTGGGCTCAATTCTCGACCACTCGATGCCGAGGCGATATACCTGCATACCCATCTCTGCCATAAGGTCGATGTCCTCACGCCATCTGTTATAATGGTCGCAGGCACGGGTGGGCGAGCTTCCGTCATCCACCTTACCCTCACGGGCAAAGCGTGCCCAATTGTTATTTTCATCACCGCCCTCGATCTGAGTGGCGGCGGTGGCCGTACCTAAAAGCAGGCCTTCCTTAAGAGTGAATTTCATTACTTTTCTACCTTTTCGGAATTTCTTTCTTCAAGATCCTTGACGATCCTGGCATACATCTTCTCGTCTATCTTGAACTTCTTCTGATAGAGAACGAAGCCCACGAGGATGCAGATAAGAGGCAGGATCATCATAGACAGCTTCATAATCCAGATAGAGCTGCCGGGGATAGCATTGATAATATCAACGAACTCGGGCGAACCCTTCTCAAAGGGCTCAAGCTCGTTGGCAACAAGGTTAAGTCCCGAGATTATAAGAGTAAAGGACACGATGCCCTTACTGATAGCACCGCCGAACTGGTTGATGAAGGGCTGAACGGCGAAGGACGCCGCCTCGTTACGCTTGCCAAGCTTCCACTCGCCGTACTCCACCGCATCCGCAAGGAAGAGGAGCATAAGCAGCTGGATAAAGGCCTGTGCAAAGAAGAGCCCAAGTCCCGCAATAACGATAAGAGGAAGGATCTCAAAGGAGAGGAAGAAGATCACGTAGGAGACCGTAACGGCTATCATAGAGCCTGTGTAAAGCTGCTTTCTCGTGAATTTCTTTCTGAACAGGGGGAATACCGACAGGGCGGTAAGCTGTGCCACCGCAAGAACGGCGGCAAAGATCATATACATATCCTCGTTCTTATAGGCGTACTTGAAATAGTAGGTGCCAAAGCCTGTTGTGGTGCAGTAGCCGATCATAAAGAGCACCATAGAAACGGCAGTGACCATAAGCTGATCGTTGCCGATCAGGGCACGCCAGAGATCCTTTAAGGTGGTACGCTCTGCCGCCTGAAGCTGACTTCTGTCCTCCTTTACGCCGATAAGGGTGATGGACTGGAATATCCACATAATGACGGCAACGATAATGGCGAAGAAGAAGTAGATATCACGCTTGTTATCGCCGAGGAAGGAGAACATCGAGGGAACGTTAAGGTAGATAAGCACCATTGCAAACATACCCACGTTGGCACATATTCTTGCAAACGCACCGACACCCTCGCGGACGGTCTGATCCTTTGAAATCGCGGGCATAAGTGACCAGTATGCGATGTCGTTAAGCGAGAAGAAGATGCTGAAGAGAAGATAGGTCACGCCGAGAAGGATAATATGCTCGGTCTCGCCCATATCAAAGTTATGGAACATAAGGACGGTGAGAACACCCGTACCGATCATACCGATAAGTATCCATGGCTTGAATTTACCCCATCTCGTCTTGGTGTTGTCAACTATAGCACCGACGAAGGGGTCGATTATTGCGTCAAAAACGCCGAAGCAGGTCAGAAGAATTCCGACTGCCCAAAGTCCCTTATCCGAGAAGGTAACGACGTCGGTAAGATGCACCAGAAGATACATACTTACAAGCGAGTAGAGTGCGTCACGGCCAACCGTACCGAGACCGAAGCAAATTTTGTTAAGTCTTGTCTGTCTGTCCATTTTTAATCTCCTTTATAACGTAAAGATTTGAACCGAAATCACCGAGAATACGCAGACCTCTATCATAGCCCGAGCCCTCGTACTGCATCGCAAGATTTATTCCCTCCGCAAGCATAGCACCGCTGGCGGTGTATAGCTCCTTACCGTCCTTCATAGCGAAGTGACGGTCGACGGTACGGAGAATAAATCCGTCGGGATTCAGGTAAATGGGAGTTATATGCTTTATAAGTCCGCCGAAGCGTCTTATACGAAGATACTGATCCCGCGACTCTATGCTGTATAATTTATCGGCATCAAGCCCGGGAACGTCAAGACGGTCTCTGCCGGGGCAGGCTGTCTTGTATTTCTGATATATTGCGGCCAGGATCTCGTCGTCAGAGTGAATCTGCCAGGAAATTTCCTCGGGATTTTTAAGTCTGACCTTCCTGAGCCTGCCGTACTGGAAGCTGCGGCGATGGGCCTTATAGAAGGCTATCTGCTCCTTCACCTGTCTACGCTCGGCAGGGGTAAGCTCGCCGAAGTCAAGCTCGTAGCCGAGGACACCGAAGGCGGCGACGTTAAATCTCGTCTGTATAGGCGTATCCCGCAGAGTCTGCTGATGGGGTGCCATAGACACGTGTGCCGACACGGTGGACTGGGGATAGAAGTTATAAATTCCGCCCTGAATATCCAGCCGCTCTATAGGGTCGGTGTTATCCGACGTCCATATCTGCGGCGAGTAGCAGAGCATACCAAGATCAAAGCGGTTGCCGCCCGACGAGCAGCTCTCAAAGAGTATCTCGGGATGTCTCTTATGGAAGAGCTCGCCGAGGATCTCATAAAGGCCGAGGATATATCTGTGGAAGAACTCGCCCTGCTGACTTAAGGAGGAGGAATACATATCGCTGATATGACGGTTGTAGTCCCATTTGACGTACTCGATATTGG
>JAZNWM010000024.1:0-2969 GCA_045593345.1 Eubacteriales bacterium | reverse complement strand
ATGACCAAGGACGGCTACATCTCGGTTATTGACAATATTCTGAGAGGTAATACCGCCTATATCAAGCTTGTTCACGAGGCACTTGACAACTATATCGCACAGAGAGATATAAGTATGCTTCTCGGCACGCTTGACAAAAATATGCTGGATATTCTTAACTTCGCCTACGAGGCGAGCAGGAATTATTCAAACTACGTTGAGATAATCGACAACATCCCCGTGATCCGTATGTATCACGAGATAATCGTATGCGAGGACAAGCTCCGCGACGAGCTGGCGAAGATCGTCGATTTCCCCAACGTTACGGCAAGAATCTACAAGCTGAAGGAATCCCAGCTTGCCGTATCCCAGAAGATATGTCAGGGTATGGCCAGCCGCGAGTATCAGACGCTGTTCAGCGGTGCGGAAAACGCAAAGGATTACTTCTATCAGATATCCAAGGACAAGAAGCATTGGCCCATCAGAAGGATGATGGAGGTGTACGGCAGCTTTATCTTCACGCTGTTCCCCTGCTGGCTGCTCTCCCCCGAGAACGTATCCTCTCTGCTTCCCCTTGAGAAGAACCTGTTTGATTTAGTTATCTTCGACGAGGCGTCACAGGTATTTATTGAGAGCACCATTCCCACCATTTACCGCGGAAAGAACATCGTTGTTGCGGGAGATGCAAAGCAGCTTCGTCCCTCGGCTACCTTTATGAAGCGTTATCTCGGTGCGGATATTGAAACGCTGGACGAGTCGGTGCAGGCAGCCCTTGAGGTAGAGAGCCTGCTTGACCTTGCGGTATCGAGATATACCAGTGCAAATCTTACCTACCATTACAGAAGCCGTCATCAGGAGCTTATCGACTTCTCCAACTGTGCCTTCTATTCGGGCAATCTGCAGGTTGCACCCAACATCTATACGGGTCGCTTCGCAAGGCCGATGGAGAGATACAAGGTTGACGGAAAATGGGTTGACCGTAAGAATATCGCCGAGGCGAAGAAAATCGTGGAGATCGTCAAGGACATCCTTGCCACGAGAAAGAATAACGAAAGCATCGGTATAATCACCTTCAACAGCGATCAGCAGACCTGCATTGCAGATGCCATTGATAAGGAGGCACAGAAGGACGCCGCCTTCCGCGTGCAGATCGCCAAGGAGAGAACCAGAACCGACGACGGCGAGGATACCGGTATCTTCGTCAAGAACCTTGAGAACGTGCAGGGTGATGAAAGAGATATTATCATATTCTCCATCGGCTATGCACCCAACGAGACCGGCAGAGTTTACACCAACTTCGGCTCGCTGTCTGCAGAGGGCGGTGAGAACCGTCTTAACGTTGCCATAACGAGAGCCAAGTCCAAGATAATCGTGGTCACCAGCATTGAGCCCGAGGATCTGAAGGTTGACGGCTCGAAGAACCAGGGTCCCAAGCTGCTTCGCGACTATCTTGCATACGTAAGATCTGTCTCGGACGGCGACGGTGCGAATGCAAGAGCTATACTGAACAGTCTGTCAGCAACTGACACCGAGGCGGCAAGGCCTACGCTGTCCACCTCCCCCAGCATTGAGGAGCAGATGAAGGAGCGTATCGAGAAGCTGGGCTATAAGGTCGACGTAGGCCTCGGCAACAAGAACAGCCGAATCTCGCTTGCGGTCTATGACGACAGCTGCAGCACCTATCTTGTGGGCGTTGAGCTTGAGAAGGATGCCTTCGCGGCGTCGGCATCGGCAATGGAGCGTGACGTTTACAAGCCCAAGTTCCTTGAGGGACGCGGATGGAGGATAATCCGTATATGGAGCCGCGACTGGTGGCTGTCTCCTGCGAGGACGGTGCGTTCTATCATCAACGCCGCCGAAAAGAATCGCACGATGGGTAAGCCCCCGAAGCCGTTGGGCAAATCCACGCCTGCAGAGGACTCCGGCGAGGAGTAATTCACAGAAGGCCTGCTATATTTTATAACTTATGAAAAAAACAGGCAAAGGTTCTTGAATTGTTCAAAATTTATATGTATAATAAAATAAAAAAGATAAGGAGATATTCCAATGAACTATTTAGCATTTCTTCTTGAAACCGCTACCGAGACTCCCGGTGATGCTGCAAATCAGGGCGGTCTTCTCGGTGGTATGATGATGCCTATCCTTATGATCGTTATGCTTGTGGCTATGTGGTGGTTCACCTCCAGAAGCCAGAAGAAGAGAGATAAGGAAGCACAGGATATGCGTGATGCCCTTCAGGTAGGCGACGAGGTTACAACCATCGGCGGTATTATCGGTAAGGTCGTTTCCATCAAGGAGGAGACCTTCGTGCTTGAGACCACCAAGGAGAAGACTCACATCAGATTCCTCAAGGGTGCGATCAGAAGCGTTGACGTAAGAGTTGCTGATCTTACCGCGGCGGCAGAGCCCGAGCAGCCCGCTGAAGAGAAGCCCGCTGAAGAGAAGCCCAAGAAAAAGGGACTTTTCGGCAAAAAATAATTAAAAAGTAATAAAACAGAAGACCTCCGAATAAGATTAATCAGACTTATTCGGAGGTTTTCTTATGCGTAAAAGAAGCAGAACGGCGGGGGGAATTGCAGAGAGCTTTATCATCTGCCTTGCCCTGTCCTGCCTTATTATTATAGTGCTTTCGCTCATATCCGCAGCGGTGTTAAGTCGGATGGGCAATCCCACGAAATATATCGGTATATTCTCGCTTATATCAATGCTGATCTCTGCTATGATTGGGGGAATATGCTCCTCAAGGCTACGTGGGGAGGGCGAGGTGCGGTTTGCCTCGCTGGTGGCACTTGCTGTAGTGCTGATAATGCTGCTTATCAACGTGATAGCCACCGCGGGAAGGGTTTCGGTCGGTGCCTTTATGAACTACGGCTGCTACCTTGGGGTATATATTCTCGCGGCGACGGTCGGAAAGCGGCGTGGGCATCGTATACATCATAAAAGATAAAAAGCAGTAAACAAAAAAAGAGAGAACAAAACGGTTTATCGCC
>JAZNWM010000023.1:0-5890 GCA_045593345.1 Eubacteriales bacterium | reverse complement strand
CCCTTTTTTAAAATATTAACATTTTAATTAATAAAGGGGTTGAATTTTCCCTTGTTTTTTGCTACAATAAAGCTAAGAGAAATTATGAAAGCGAGGTACTTATTATGCCAGGACCGGGTGGAGGCTCCCGAGGGGGAGGATTTGGCGGAGGCGGCTCACGCGGAGGCGGAGGATTTGGCGGCTCACGCGGAGGCTTCGGCGGTGGACACAGACCGGGCGGATTTAGCGGCGGTCACAGACCGGGCGGATTCCACGGCCCTCATCATCACCATCATCACAGACCGTTCTTCTTCTACCGTCCCAGGTATTACGGATACGGAGGCAGCGGATGCCTTGGCGGCTTGATGGGTATTATTCTGCTCCCTATTATTCTTATTTTTATTGCTATTTCGCTCATTACCGGTCTTGTTGGCTCTGTAGGCTCGTCTATTTCAAACGTTGCAGGCGGGGGTCACTTCGTCACTGAGGACAGCCGTATGGAGGGCTACGCTATGGAGCAATATGACGTGCAGTTCGCCGATAGCAAGGAATATGAGAACAATATTCTTATCGTTTTTCTCACCGACGAGGAGGGCGAGGAATATTATACTATGGCTATCGTCGGCTTCAACGTTTCGAACAAGATAAATAATATGTTCGGAAACGAGTATACCGAATACGGCAGAGCTCTGATGAACAATCTTAACCCCGGCTTCAAGAATACGCTCAGCCGAAATCTGCGTGATACGATAGACGATCTGAGGGAGACTATAGAAAGCCGCGGCTACGACTCATTCGTGGACGGTAGCTATAGCCAGCCTGCCGACTATGATCTTGCCGTTGTTGCAAACCACTCTTCCCTTACTATAAGCGAAGAAACGGTAAACAAATCGCTTCAAGACTTTACAAAGTCAACGGGTATTCCCATCTCCATCGTTATTGACGATATGTCGGACGTTTTTGACAAATCCTTTAATCCAAACGATATATTAACTATTATTTTCGCTGTGGTTCTTATCGGCGTAGCGATATTCTTTATCGTTAAGGCGGTTAAGGGAGGCAAGGACAAGGATAGCACAGGCTCGGCAAGCACT
This sequence comes from Eubacteriales bacterium, assembly GCA_045593345.1. GTDB lineage: Bacteria > Bacillota > Clostridia > Oscillospirales > CAG-272 > UBA1740. Next base: position 4,817 of record JAZNWM010000023.1, on the reverse strand, counting down.
GCAAGCGGTGGTGCTTACAGCGGAGACGACAGGGATAACGGCGGCATCTTCGGCTTCGGCAGAAGAAGCAAGGATGACGGCCACGATCCCAAGGATGATTCTACACATTGGTAACAAAATGAGAAAAAAATGCCTCGGAGCTTTATCTGAGGCATTTTTAAAAGAAAATTATATGATTATATGCTTTGGCATACCGTTTTCGTACTCGGGATATACCTCGCCGATAATCAACGGTGCAAGATAGGCGATGCACTCATCGGTAATTCCGTTGCCCGAAGCATTGATGAAGGTCGGGGGAACCGACTTAACACCGTTGGCAATTCCCGATATATCGGCAGAGTCATAGTATACCGAGTAATTCTCGCCCTCTGCCCTGTTAATAGTCATCATAACACCCGTCTTGCCCTCTATTGCGGCACTGACTGCGGAGTTACCAACGCCGACCGACTCGGAAATATCTGTTGCCGAGGCAATATGTGCGGCACATCTCTGCGGAAGATTAAGCTCAATCGAGCGTACCTTACAGCCCAGTCTATCCTTAACAAGCTGCTCAAGAACCTTGCCTGCACCCGAGAGTGCAACGTGACCAAAGGCATCCACCTTTCTGCCACCGAGACCCTCGCCCACGTAGCGACCATCGGTAAATCTGATACCCTCGGAAATGGCAACGAGGACTGCGGGGTGATCCTGCTGTATTCTCAGAATATCCGAAAGGAAAGCCCCGGGATCAAAGGGATGCTCGGGAAGATAAATAAGGTCGGGAGAGCGTCCGCCCGACAGAACGGTAAGTCCGCTTGAAGCGGTAAGCCAGCCTGCATCACGTCCCATTATCTCAACGATGGTGACGGCAGGAGTTGTGTATACCGACACGTCGCGAAGTATCTCTTTCATCATAACAGCCACATATTTTGCGGCAGAACCGAATCCGGGAGTATGATCGGTCACCATAAGATCGTTATCAACAGTCTTCGGCACACCAACGACACGCATCTCGTAATCCTGCTCTCTCGCATATTTTGAAAGCTTCAGAACGGTGTCCATAGAGTCGTTTCCGCCGATGTAAAAGAAGTATCTTATATTATATTTTTTGAAGATGGCAAGAAGTCTTTCATAGGCCTCGGGATCGTCCTCGGACGACCTCATCTTCTTCCTGCAGGAGCCGAGTGCCGCGGCAGGAGTAAGCTCAAGAGCAGAAATATTCTTGCCATCGCCGAACAGCTCGGTAAGATTAACCAGCTTCTCCGAGAGGAAGCCCTCGATACCGTTTCGCATACCGAAGAGGGTGTCTATTATTCCCTGCTCCCTCGCGTTATTACAGCCCCTGATAACGCCTGCAAGAGTGGCGTTTATAGCGGCGGTAGGGCCGCCTGACTGACCTACGACAGCGTTTCCGTATAACAAGCTCATAAAGATACCTTCCTTTTTTCTTTATATCTTATTATACCCCTTTAAATCGCGGTTGTCAAGAGCGGAAAGCCTCAGATAGGCAAGAGCGTTTCGTAAATATAATTTCTCCTCAAATCCGTAGTCGAGAAAATAGCTATGCTCATAAAGGTCTATTGCCAAAAATGGCTCGTAGCTGATAAAGGCACCGTCACCTCCATCCGAAAAGGTCCATTTATAGCCGCCCTGTCTGTCCTTGTAGATAAAAAGAAAGCAATGCTCACGTCCTATTGCATCGGAATAGAGGTCATATAGTAGCTTTTCGGTTTGCATATAACTGCCTGTTCCATCGTTTCCCCTGTTTTGCCTCTCGGTGAAGGAGTCGAAGAAGCATTCGTGTGCCTTTATGTAAAATAAAAGCGATATTGCCTCATCCTTCGCATCGCGGTCAATATTCAGGCGAGCTATCTCCCGCGGACTTCTGCCGCAAAGACCGGGAAGGCTTTTTTCCATAATAGAATAGCGAAGCTTCATCTGCCGCAGGTGCTCAAGATGTCTTTTGATATTTGCCTCGGATAAAAATAATCTCATCGGTTCTACGTTCATATTATACCTCAAAAAAATAAAAGTCCTCGGTACATTATACGCACCGAGGGCTGATATAATTATTGAATTTTAAACAAGCTCTGCCTCGCTAAAGGTATACTCGCTGTTACAGAAGCGACAGATGGCACAAAGCTCACGGGGCTTACCCTCTGCAACCTGCTCGTCCAGCATCTTAAGTATCTCGCCCTTGCCAAGACTCTTGATCTTCTCCTGCATACGCTTTGCCGAGCAATCGCACTTATAACCCACCTCAATAGTGTCAAAAATGTCGTATGGGATGTCACGCATAGCGATTTCAAGGATCTCCTCGTTAGTGAGCCCCCTGTTAAAGTAGCGGGAGATGTTTACAAGGTCGGAGGCGTTACGCTCGATCAGATCGACGGTAGACTCATCGGGGAAAGGCATAAGCTGGATAAGAACGCCGCCCGCCGCAAGACAGGAATAGTCGGTATCAACAAGGACACCGAGAGAAAGAACGGTGGGAATCTGCTCACTTTTTGCAAAGTAGGTGGCAATATCCTCGGCGATCTCGCCGCTGACAAGCTCGATAGTACCGATCTGAGGCTCGATAGCACCCACAGACTTCACAAAGGAAATAGTACCGCTGCCTATTGCCGCACCGACGTCAAGCTTGCCGTTGGGCTTCTTCGGGGGATTGGCAAGGGGATTCTGGATATATCCCTTAACGTTACCGAAGTAATCTCCCACAGCAAGAAGTCGGCCCGCCTCGCCGTCACCCTGGATGCTGATGGTAACGCTGTCGCCGTCCTCTGGAAGCATCGTACCGATCATTGACGCCGCACTTACAAGTCTGCCGAGAGCCGCCGAGGCGGTGGGAGATGTCTTGTGAAAGCCAATAGCGTCGTTCACAATTTTTCTTGAATTAATAACTAAAACACGGGCAGAGCCATCTCTGGTCATTGCACGAAGTATTGTTGAATTGGGTATGCTTTTGTTCTCCATATTTTTTCACTTTCTGCATTTAGCTACAATATATATTCTCTCACACTCGTCGCTGGCGGGTGAATTATCCAGGTCGCCGAGGGCGTACATATATTCCATATTACATTTTTCGAGAGATGATTTTATCTCATCAAGAGTATACATTCTCTCGCTTTGCGTCTCGTCGTATCTTTCGTATCTTCCGTCGGGACACTCCTTAAAGAGTGTAATATAAAAATCACAAATTTTGCTGTCGGGATCGTAGTAGTTCTCCCAGATACAGACACCGCCATCCTCCTCCATCGTGTAGGTACGGTCGGCATAGATATTCTCAAACTTATATCTGCCGTTGATATCAAAAATAAATATTCCGTCGGGAATCAGGTAGTTGTGGATAAGCGAGAAGCATTTCTCAAGATCCTCCACAGTCTCGAGATGATTGATACAGTCAAGACAGCATACGGCGGCGTCCACCGTACCGTAAAGCTCAAACTCACGCATATCCTGACAAAGCCAGAGAATATCCTTCCCCTCCTCCTCTGCCGCAGAGCGTGCAATATCAAGCATCTCGGGAGAGTAGTCAATGCCGGTCATATCGTATCCGCGATCGGCAAGCTCGAGAGTCATCCTGCCCGTTCCGCATCCGAGGTCAAGGACAAGATCGGGGCGTGTGCTGCACTCCTTATTAAAAATCGCTTCAATAAAATCCGCCCATTTCTTATAATCTATCTCCGCGTTGATGGCATCGTAGAATGGGGCGAGAAGATCGTAGATCATATAAATTCCTCCGGGTATACAGAGTGGCAGTCAAAGGCGTCAAAGCCACCGAGCCTAAGGCCGAGGCAAATTCGATCAGCCTCTGACGAATCACGGCAGAAGCAGAAGATGGACGGGCCGCTTCCACTCATCAACGTGATTTCTGCCCCGTTTTTTATCATTATTTCTTTGATTTTTGCAATTTCATCAATATCCGTCACCTGCTCAAAGACATTATAGATCGGAATAGAATCCTCGCCGTAATTTACCGTATCGGCTATCATCCGACGGTATGTCAGGCTCTCTTCGGTGGGGGTATAATCGACGTAATTGTTATTCATCCTGTCAAGAGCAGCATAGGCTTTTTGAGTAGAGATCCTACTACTACCAATAGCGATGACGAAATTTGAAACGGAGGTGCAGTCGATCCTTTTCAGCCTCTCTCCCCTTCCGCCGCATAGCTGCATACCGCCGAGCAGACAGAATGGCAGATCACTGCCGACCGAGGCACATATATCAAGAAGCTGCTCTCGGCTGCCCTTACCGAAAATCCTATACAAAGCACGAAGGGCTGCGGCACCGTCAGAGGAGCCACCGCCAAGTCCTGCACCTGTGGGAATATGCTTCTCTATATGAATATGAAGCCTTGCGGTAATTTTGAAGGTATCAAGGTATCTCTCGGCTACGCGGTATACGATATTACTGCTGTCGGTGGGGATCTCGGAGGAGCTTGATGAAAGAGTGATCTCTGCCGTCGCAGAATCCTCACAGCTTACCGTAACCAGATCGGCAAGGCTTACGGATTGCATTACGCTGAGTATATCGTGAAATCCGTCGCTTCGTTTACCCAAAACGTCAAGATACAAATTGATCTTGGCATAGGCCCTTTCTGTTACGGTCACAATCTTCCCCTCCTTATCGGTCATTCTACATTATTATACAATAAAGATATAAAAAAATCAACAATAAATATTAAAATATTTTTAGAATAGCTATTGACAAATAAAATCCCTTGTGATATAATACTCAGGTAGTTTGGGTTAGTGTGCCCAACCCCTTGCTGCCGAGAGGCGGCCAAAAGACCAAAAGGAGGTATAAATCAGATGGAGAAGAAGATTTGTTCTTACGAG
>JAZNWM010000022.1:0-6181 GCA_045593345.1 Eubacteriales bacterium | reverse complement strand
ACAGAACGAGATGGCTACGATCCGACTTAACGAAAAGGAAGAAATACAAATTCTGAACCGACCAGGCAAAGTGACCTAAGAGAGCGAAGAGAAGAAGGAGAAGCCAATTTTTCTTTGAAAATTTTTCCATAACGATCACTTCCTAAAATTTATTTTAAACCACCCTTAATTATATCAAATACCAAAGCTAATGTCAACCGAATTGTAGAAATTCGGGAAGCCGCATAATGATGCTTTTCAGGAAAAACGCCCATTTTCCCCACGAATGAGGAAAAATACGACAAAAACGAAGGATTTTCCGGATTAATTGTAAATATTTTGTAATTTATTAAAATATTTCTATATATTTCTTGACATTTAATAATATATATGTTAAAATATATAAAAATAAACTTTTAAAATAAAAGAAGGAGATACGAAAATGCCTGAGATCAAGTATGAGGTTGTGGACAGAATCGGTATCGTAAGCGAGGGTAACAACGGCTGGAACAAGGAGCTTAACCTTATCAGCTGGAACGAGAGAGAGCCCGTGTATGATATCCGCACCTGGTCTCCCGACCACGCGAAGATGGGTAAGGGCGTTACTATTACCGTTGCAGAGGCAAAGGTTCTTCGCGATATGCTCAACGCTCTCAACCTCGACTAATTACTTATTTCTTAAGAAAAGATACCGCGGTTTTGCCGCGGTATCTTTTTGGCTTTTCCGGGATCAAAGCCCACGGATTTGACAACTTTACTTTGCTTTTTGTGATATTTTGAGGACCTTTTCGCTTAAAATCAGCAAGAGCGAAGGCACATTTTATTTTCCGTTTTCCCGGAACAATCGTTCTATCAGGGCACGGATTATTTTCACTCCGACGGGCTCGCTGTCACCGTCCAAGCTCGCCTCCCATAGAATCCGCTCGGCATCGGGATGGGTAGAGCTTACTCCCACAATGGTCGGGGCAAAGGCCCGCTCTATAAGGCCGTAAAGCTCTCTTTCGCCGATTCTTCGCTCTAACATATCAGCAGCAAAGGATATTGTACCGTTTGTCTCCCTGTATCTTCGAAGAACATTCTCTGCAAGGCGATGATTTGGCCTCTCCCTAAGCCGTACCGATAACCTCCCCTCTCCGCTCTCGGTCAGTGTAAGCATTCTGGTGTTCGCCGTTTCGGGAAAGAGTATTTCTATGCGATACTCTGCCCCACCCTGAAAATCCCGTCTTGCCTCTCCCATAGCACGAAGAAGATATTTTTCGCCGTGAAAGTAGCAGATGCTGTCCTTATAGCCGTACAATCCGACCCGCACCGTATGCTCCTCGCCCCCCTCCAGCAGACGAAGAATCAAATCCTCTTTATAACGAAAAAGTTCAATTTTCTCTATAGCGGTAGCGAGATTGTTCTGCATAATGCGTAAAATCAGCGGCATTATCGACGCGTTGTTTTTAGCGATGTCGTAGCTTCCGAGCATTCCCTCCCAGGCAGGATCAAAGCTTGCTCGCGGCATGATTCCAAGCGTATACAGCAGTCCTCTTCCCGTTCGTCTCGGGCAAACCCATCGACGTGAGTCAAAGAAGCTCTGCTCCTTCTCTCGGAGCAGCCTTGCGTTTTTCATCTCAAGTCTATCCTCTATTCTGCCGCCGAGATATTTACGTATGATCTCAAGTGCGGGGCTCTCCGAGAAGAACTCGTTATTGCCGCTGGTAATGACCACGATTATATTGTTTCTCGGGCAGAGCCACACGTTCTGCCCAAGCATTCCGTTGAACAGAATTTCGTCACTGTCACGCCCCGTCCACATATGGTAGGCGTAATTGAAGCTACCCGTTGACTCGGGCGAGATAGCCTTGGTGACGGTAGAGGTTGCGACCCAATCGGGCGAGAGAATCTGCCTACCCATAAATTCCCCGCCACACATCAGCATATATCCCACCTTCGCCCAGCTCTCAGGCGTCATATAAAGCCCCCAGCCGCCCTTTTCGGTTCCCTCGGGTCCCTTCTCCCACAGATATTTATTAATGCCCAGCGGAGCAAAAAGAAGCTCGTCAGCAAGCGAGCCCAGGCTTCTGCCCGTCACACGCTCGGCTACTCTTCCCAGAATATAGCTGTTCATACTGTTATATGAGAACTTGCTGCCGGGAGGAAACCTTACCGTCGCTGAAAAAAACGCCAACGTCCAATCCCGCTCGGTTATAGCACCCGCCTCGGCAAAATCCACTCCGCTGGTCATCGATAGCAGATGGTCTACCGTTATCAGCGGAAATTTTCTGTCGCGATAGGGTATCTCGGGGAAAATGCTCGAAAGCGTCGTATCGAGACGAAGTCTGCCATCGTCGATCAGCCTGCCTATTATCATTCCCAGAACCGTCTTTGACATTGAGTGGGAGATATGCCACTCCCTGGTGCTGTATCCCGGAGAGGAGCACTCGCATATAACCTCGTCCCCGTGAAGCACCAGCAGGCTATGTACGCCTGCTCTACGCTCGCCCTCAAGCTCGCACAGCATATTATATAATCTTAAGGAGGAAACACCCTTTTTCTCGGGTATGGTACGTCCAAAAAACGCCTCCTCCCTATCCCCGCTTACTGTTTTCTGCGGATAATACGGCAGACTGCTCACGCTCTCCTTACTGCCGAAAAGCAGCGATGCGATAAGCTCTACCGTTCGTTTTTTCCATTTTTCCATTTTTCACCCCTATTCTTTTCTACAGTTAAGTATACCAAAAAGTCGGGGGGTTTATTTATAAAAAAAGACCTCGGCTGAAAAAAACCAAGGTCTTTTTATTATGCTCCGACAAAAAGCGACGCGGGGAAGATAAGATCGCCAAGCAATCCGAAGATCACGCCGGCAAGAAGAATAATGCCGATAATGATGGCGTTCTCCTTCGCCCTCTTGTTTATGCGGCAAAGCACCAGAAGTCCCACGCCTGCACCGGAAAACAGTCCCGACATCATCGTTCCTGCGGTAATGAGCCCCTCGGTGCAGAGGCTTGCAAGGGCCACCGACGCCGCACAGTTGGGTATCAGTCCGAAAACAGCGGCGATAATATGACTCATCACAGGCTTGTCATACATAATCGCACCGAGATTTTCCTCGCCGATAAAGAACACCAGGGCATTTATAGCAAGCGTCACAAGCAGCACGAAGAGCGAGATCGTTGCCGTATGATGCAGAGCAGAATACCAGATTCCACGCTCGCAATGACAGTTGTCCTCGTCGCAGATAGCGTCGATATTTATTTTTTCGGGCTCACGCCTCATAAGTCTTATCACGAGATCTACCAGAAGTCCGATAAGAATACCGACAAGCGTCTTATAAAGCACGACCAGTGCTACTGTACCGATAGGAACGCTTCCCGAGATAAGTATAGGAAGCATCTCGTCCGAGGTGGACAAAAATACTGCTACGACGGTTCCCATAGAGATTATACGTCCCGCATAAAGGTTTGCTGCCGCGGCCGAAAATCCGCACTGCGGAACTGCACCAAGCAGGCCTCCTGCAACCGGGGCGAATACCCCTGCACGCTTCATAAATCTCTCTGCCTTGTCCCCCGCCTTATGCTCAATAAATTCCATAAGCAGGTAGGTCAAGAACAGGAACGGTATTATTTTTAAGGTATCAAGCAGGCCGTGCAGGAGAATTTCTTCTGCCCAATGGGCCATCTCTCCCTCGGCGTGCGTATGTAATAATGCCATTTATTATTCCTCTTTTTTTATTTCCTATATATAATAAACTTTTTTTGTGAAAATGTCAAGCATTATTTTATAAAAGCAATTACTCTGCCGAATTTATGCGAAAAAAGGATTATTTGGCAGCCATAATCAGACCGGTAGCAGCAAATAATAATATTATCAAAAAGAAAGGATTTACGGTATGGAAACCGATACTATAAAGCTGCTGCGTGAATGCAACGCAGGAATTAAAATGGGTGAGGATGCTATAAAGCAGGTGCTTCCGAAGGCAAAAAGCGAGGGGTTAAGGCACGCCCTGGAGGTCTGCAAGAACACTCACGCCGCCCTCGGTGATGAGACCCACGCGATGCTTCTTGATTATAAGGCCGAGACAAAGGATGCTCACCCTATGGCACGTGCAATGAGCAATCTGAAGATCAACGCAACAATGATGATGAAGGAAAGCGACAACCGTATCGCCGATCTGATGACTGACGGCTGCGATATGGGTATAAAATCGCTTACAAAATATCTTAACAAATACAAAAACGCCACTCCCGAGGCAAAAAACCTCGCAAAAAGGCTCATCGCATCAGAAGAATACCTCGAAGGCAAAATGCGGGATTATCTTTAATATATTCAATATAATGATGTTTTTGTAAAGTATTATTGTCATTTTAAGAACAAAAGCGGCAAAGTCCTCCCCGAGCAGTCAAGCAGCGATCCCCGATTTTTATCAACCAAAAATTATCTAATAAAATATTTTGACAAAAATCAAAAAACCTCTTGACTTTTCGCTATCCTGGTGATATAATATATTAGACTTTTCGAGAAGAAACATTCTCGAACGTTTTAATATCCAGTTTAAATCTAGGTGTAGCTCAGCTGGGAGAGCGCTACCTTGGGGTGGTAGAGGCCGCAGGTTCAAGTCCTGTCACTTAGACCAAATAAAGCCTTGAAAACATTGAGTTTTCAAGGCTTTATTTTTTGCTTGTTACGCAGTTTTTTAGAGGGGTGTTACGCAATTTGCTACGCAGATTGTGTAACACCCTTTGGCTTTGTAGAGATTTTATTCTATAGGTTATTTTCATTATTATTTATTTACTTTTTCACCTTTAGAACATCGGTCTCACCCCTTGCTGTAAGTTGTTTCGTGTATATTACGGACTGCGGCGACAAAATTCTTCAAAATTTGCAAAAATAATTAAAAAATTTTGTCGTTGATAAAAATGTAGAAATATGTTATAATGAGTAGAATAAAAATAAAAACAAGGGGTTATCATGTTACAATTTCTATTAACACTTACAGATGAGTCTAATCACGGGAAAATTGAACATCTCTACAACAAATATCACGACTATATGATGAAATGTGCGGTGACTAAATTCAAGTCCTTAGGAAGAAGCAATTACACATACGATGCTGAGGATGCCGTGCAAAATGCCTTTATGAAAATCACAAAATACATAGACAAAATCGACTTTTCTCGCGGCGAGAAAGTTGTCAAAAATTATTGTTTAGCCATATTAAGTAACGAAATTTGTAACGTATTGAGTGACAATCAAGAAAATTATGAATTTGATGAAGAATTTAGTTCTGCCGGAGAGTATAACTTTATAGAAGAGCTTAAAATGAAGGAATGCTATGGTGAGATAGTTCGGGCGATAGAAAAGCTTGACGATAAATACTGTACCACCCTGCAACTCTTTTTCTGCAAGGAAATGACCCCGAATGAAATTGCCGAACTGATGGGTATTTCTCCAAAAACGGTATATACCCGACTTGCCAGAGGCAAGAAGCTCTTACTCGAAACCTTGAAAGGGGCAAAGATTAATGGATAAAAGCAATTTGGAATTATTCAAGCAAGCATTAAACGAAGCCGTAAGCAATAAGTTTGATAAAATGGCTGACGAGTGCACCGAGGAAATAGTATACTCGGAAAAACACAAGCTGGCTATGCGAACGATTATCTATGGCAAAGCTGACACAAAACGCGTTTGGTCTCCCAAGATGAGGCGCATTATTGCTATCCTTATTGCAGTAGCACTTCTTCTTACCAGCTGCGGTATTATCTTCCGTAATGAGATACGTGAAATATTCGAGGAGTTCTTTGTTAGTCTTACATATGAGGGTGATCAAGAATCTCAACAAATTATAGAAGAGGTTTATTACCTTGGTTATGTACCCAGAGGATACGTACTTGATAAAGAAATATTAACATCCGTTTATGTAAGATATGAATTCAAACATGAAAGTGGAGATACGCTTTTCCTTGAACAACGAGCATTAACACGTTCTGGTTTTGTTGTTGACAGCGAAAGCGGATATTCAAAAATACAAGAAATTGAAAAATACGAGGTGTATTATAGATTTACAGGCAAAAATCATCACTATGCTTGGAGCGATGGAAAATATTCAATGAAAATGAAATCAAGCACAAAATTGTCTAATGAAGATATCATTTTGATACTCGATGGACTTGCAACAAAATAATCTTATAAAAAATCCTGAAAATTTTCAGGATTTTTT
>JAZNWM010000021.1:0-2459 GCA_045593345.1 Eubacteriales bacterium | reverse complement strand
CCCTTCTCGTCGCACAGGTCATAGAAATACTGGTCGTGCTGATAGTGAGCAAGGCGAATTGTGGTTGCGCCGACCTCCATTATGAGGTCTATATCCTCTCTGTGATGCTCGGGAAGAAGCGCGTTACCAAAGCCTATTCTGTCCTGGTGACGGGAAACGCCGCGAAGGGGGTATTCCTTGCCGTTCAGGATAAAGCCGAGCGCGGGATCAATCTTGAAGCTTCTTACGCCGAAACGTGAGCAAACGCTGTCAATAACCTCGTCGCCCTCAACGATCTCAACCTCACAGCAGTAGAGATAAGGATCGATTCTACCGTTCCAGAGGTGAACGTCCTTGATCTCAAAGGTGACCGACTTCTCGTCGGATATGATCTTCTGAAGCTCGTTCTCATCCTTGTCGTAAAGGGTGTATGCGATCTTCTGTCCCGCCTTAAGCTCGGTGGTGTAAACCTCAACCTCGACCTTGGCATCCTTGCCAACGATCTCGGGGGTTATCTTGATACCGGGAGCACCGAAGTAATCAAGGTCAAAGTGACTCTCTGCAACGCTTACAATATACACGTCACGGTACAGACCGCCGTAGAAGGTAAAGTCTGCCATCTGGGGATATACGGTTTCGTTAGGTGCGTTGTCAACCACGATAGCAAGTGCGTTGTCGCCGTCCTTGAGATAGGGAGTAAGGTTTACTCTCCAGGTGGAATAACCGCCGTCGTGATGAGCGAGATGCTGGCCGCCGAGATAAACGTCGGCCGAGGAGTTTGCACCGCGGATCTCAAGGTAATGAATACCCTCGCCAAGCTCCTCCTTGTTGATATTCTTGTGATAAACGCAGCTGCCGCGGAAATATAATCCGCCGTCATAGCCGTCCTCGTTGTTCCAGGTGTGAGGAAGGTCTACCGACACGGCACCGCTGATTACTGAGGGATCGGCACAGTCCTTGACGAACTGCCAGCCCTCGTTAATCTTAAGTATCTTTCTCATAAATTACTCCTTAATTGTTTCTTACAAATCTTGCCATCTTATATTATAACAAAATCTAAAGAATAAAACAATAAAATATCTAAAAAAATATGTAAATAAATTTAAAACGCGACGCCCGACGGTGTATTTTGTCGGACGCCGCGAAAATCACTCGTCTGAGTTGGAATTATTTAATTTATGCGTTCTCAACAGCCTCTGCTGCAGCGTGACGCTCTGCAAGATCTGCCTTCATCGTAGCAAGAGTCTTCTTGTCGATGTTGTAGATAACAGCAACGCCTACGAACTGGCAAACTGCACTGAGAGTGTAGAGACCTGCAACGAGCCAGCAAAGGTTTGCCGCGGTTTCAGCAGACTGACCGATGGTACCGAGAGCAGAGTCATAGCCGATAAGAGAGGTGCCCATAATTGCGATAACAGCCGCGGGACCAACACCCTGAGCGAGCTTTCTGAAGAAGGAGTGAAGCGAGTAAACAACGCTCTCCTCTCTCTTACCGAACTTCCACTCCTGGTAGTCGATAGCATCACCCATCATAGCCCAGGATACACAGTTATAGAAGCCCATACCGAGACCGAAGAAGATAAGGCCTATCATATAGACAACGAGCTGGACGCCCTTGGGGCAGAGGGGGAAGATGAGAAGGATCGCACTACCGATAAGGCCTGCGATAGAACCGATGGAGGCAACCTCCTTCTTACCGTACTTCTTAACGAGCTTGGTCGCGAAGGGCATAAAGATGAACATAGGAAGGAAGCCTATCATCATTACAAGACCGGAGAGAGAAGCCTGGCCGAAGTGGGTAGCGAACATAATGGTATTCGCGGTGGAGGCGGACTGCATACCGAGGAACATACCCATAGCAGCAATGGTACAACCAACTGCGGGACGGTTCTTCATAAAGGTACCGAGAGACTTGATAAGGTTAACCTTTTCGCCGCCCTCAGCGTTGAGCTGTGCATACTCGTTGCCGCGGATGGTGATATTCCTGATCATAAGGATGAAGAATACGAAGCCGATGACACCCATAATAAGTGCTGCCCAGAATACCATATTACCCTCGAGAACCTCGATCTGACCGCCGGTAAGAGGGCTAAGCACGGGATCGCCTGCCTTGTAAGCCTCGCCGGTAAGGGGATTCTTAAGGAAGTTTTCAAGAGCAAACTTTTCCTCTGCACCCTCGGGAATCTCGATTCTGTCGAGGAACCAGCCGGGATTTGCAGGATCAAAGGTAACCTTGTTCCAGATAAGCATAGGAAGGATTACGCCGGGAAGCATACCGCCAACAGCACCGCCGATAGATCTGAATACGGAGAGAGAGGCTCTTTCCTGATCGTCCTCGGTAACGATGTTAAGCATAGTGCCGTAAGGAACGTTTGCCATAGTGTAGGCTGCATCCCAAACTACGTAGCCAAGGATGAAGAGAACAGCCTTGAGCACGATACCTGCCTTGGGGAAAAGTCGGATCGTAGCCATGTCGTTCT
>JAZNWM010000020.1:0-15078 GCA_045593345.1 Eubacteriales bacterium | reverse complement strand
TAAGCTCGTCGGAGAAGGAGAACTGCTTATCGGGATTCGTGGTGAAGCCGATACCGGTATCGTCAAGATAATCGTTGAAGTATTTGTTTGCTCTGTAGGTGGTGAAGAAGTCATCGGACACTATCGCATAGTAGGTGTCGACGTCGGTATTGGTCAGTTCACCGGACGTGCTCAGATAATCCCACTTCGCATATAGAGCATTGAAAATAGGAACGATATACTCTCTTACGTAGTTGGTGAAGCTGCTGATATCCTGGTAGGTGTACTCACGTCCGTAAACGTTCTCGTACGCATACTCAAGATAGTTGTCATAGCCGAGGATCTGTGCCATTCTGTTACCGTTGGCAACAAACTCCTCGTAAAGAGCAAGAACGTTATCGTTAAGGGCGGGATCTACCATTGCAAGGAACTCAAGCTCGATAGCGTCGTTTCTGTTTTTCAGTGCTCCGTACTCGGGATCGGCGTATGCATTGGACTCAAAGAGGAATGCCTTTATCTCCTCCTCGGTAGCACCGTAGAAGAAGAACTCACGGTACATAGATTCGTGCCAGGGCTCGGAGAGCGAATAGAAGTTTGCAACCAGCTCGGTATAATAGGTCTGCATACCGTTGTATGCTTCCTCAAGAGACTTGTTACCCATATCGCAGTAGTAAAGAGTCATTGCGATGGAATACTGGCCCTGTGCAGCGAAGATAAGATCGCTGTACTCCTCGTAAACCTTCTCGGCGTTGGCATAGCTGTCAGCAAGCTCGCCGCTCTCGGCGTAAGCGTGCTTCGCGGGATCGTATGCCTCTGCTGCCTCAAGGATAGCGAGCATCTCGTTATGCTTTGCTTCAAGCTCTGCCTTTTCATCGTCATCAAAGTCAAAAATGAGATATTCCGTATACTTGCCTGTCTCGGGGAACATAGGCTTGTAGAGGTCGCAGCCGTCTCTGGAACAGGGAACGAGTCTGGATGGCTCCTCAACGTCTGCCATAAGGTGACCGAGCTTATCAATGGTCTCGGTGGTGGTATTACCGCATCTGAAGCATACGTAAAACTGAGTACCCTCAAGAACGCAGGTAGGCTCCTTCTTACCGCCGTCACGCATATCGTGACCGAGTGCAGGAATAACACGCTCGCTCTTCTCGGTACAAATATTACAAATTACCTTCTCAAGACCGTCCTTATCACAGGTAGGATCCTCTCTCGAGGTAACGATGAAGTTATGCTGGCACTCCTCGTCCTCTCCTAAAATAGAGTCGATAAATCCACCGACGGTGTCGGTAATGCTACCGGTTATATCCTCAAGCTTTGACTGTACGTCCTCGGGCAGATACTGACATCCAGCCAGGGAAAGCATCATAGCAAGAGATAAGATAAAAACAATCAGCTTTTTCATAGGTTTTCTCCTTTATAAAAAATATAATAGCATTGTATCATAAAGAAAGGGATTTTGCAATAGGTTTTAGCATTTTTTTGCAACTTTTTGCCATCTTAATTCATTTTTTTGACATTATTCGTCATAATGTAAATAATATTTTACATTATTTGAAGCAAAAGAAAGTAAAAAAGAGCAAATGCGGGTGCATTTGCTCTTTCACCGAGACGTCGGCATTATGTAATAAATTTACCAGGTATATGCGTGGGGAATATTTACCTCCTCGTAGAACACCGCCTGTGCCGCCATCATATAAGGATATACCCAAAGAGATGCAAGGCCGAGGGTGAGTAAGGAGAGAAGATTCCAGCCGATAAAGCTTAAGGAAAGGCAGAAGAAACGCCACTTGTTGCCCTGCATAATAAGTCTTGACTTACGCAGTGCATCTCTTGCGGAGATACTCGGGTTATCCGCGATAACGTGATATACCATAGCGTACTTATAGGCCGCAATAAAACCGGGGATAATGAAGAAGAGCGTGCCGATAAATACGCGGATAAATACAAGGAGGGATGCACAGAATGCAGTCTTGAGATGACCGAAGTAGGAGAACATCGTGCCGATGGTAGGCTTGACACCGTCAACCATATCGCTGTTGAACTTAGCGTAACCGACCGAAACCACGCTGCCGATAATCATCATAACGACGGAGACGACCAGTCCGATAATCGCAGCTACGATAAGGATAGGGATCATTGTCTGAATGATCTGATCACCCTGCTGTCCAAGCTGGTGAGCAACCTGCTCGGTACCGAAATCGGCGTCCTCAAAACTAAAATTAACGTTGAAGGAGAAGCCTGCACCGCTGCCTGCACCCAGGAGCGAGGCAATAAGGCCTGCGAGAACAGCAATACCCCAGTTGCCGCGAAGTGCATTACGGGCAGCCTCTCTGATCTGCTTTGAATTCATCATATCAGTAAGAACCTTTCTTCAAATGATATTTATCTAAGATAATTATATCACCGAAGGATTTATTTGTCAATATTATTATTCGAAATATTCGATTATGATCATATAGATATACATACCGCTGCCTGCCGAGCCGACCGAGTAGGTGCCAGCCGCGTCGATCTCAACGGTGGATACGCTGACGGCGGAGGGTGCCTCAAAGGAGCCGACGGTAGTCTTATTCGAGTTGACCATAGTAAGAGTTCTGGTATCCGAGCCCGAGCTTCTTACCGCGACGGTAACGCTGCAGGGGCCGTCAACCGTAAAGGATACGTATCTGTTGGAGCCGAAGGAGGCCTTGCCGCCGACGCTGAGGCCGTAGGTCGTAGTATAGGTGGTGTCACCGTAGGTGAAGGTCACCTTGGAGGACTTCTTATCCATCTTCTTATCCGAGGTGGCAACGAGGGTAAAGTCGCCCTCCACCACCGTCTCGGTATAGCTGTCAAGGGTAAGATCGTCGGCAGAGAAGATAACCGTCTTGACAGGCTTGGGACGGTTTGCAATAATAAGAGCCTCTACAGCCGCCTCTATCTCCTCGAGAAGCGAGAGATTGGTGACGAGAGCTCTGTCATCCACGTTTACCTTAGCGTAGCAGTCTCTCGCGATCTCGCAAAGCTCCTGTACCTCAAGATAATTCTCCTCTGTTACCTCGGTGGGAATAGCTGCAATCTTATCAACGACCGTTGCGGGATCGTAGTAATCGCGGTCGGGATTGGTTACGTTTATCTCGGTGAGGAGAGCCTCAATTGCCGAAACGGTGTTTCTGCCAATAAGGTTGGAGGGATCGAGATAGGTCTCGGGAGCAGTAAGCACCTTGTCAGCGAAGCTGAAGTCATCGGCGTTCTTGAGGATATGCTCGGCAACGAATGCCGCCTGAAGGAATGCACCGTACTTGTTGTAATGAGTAGCCTCGATACCGGTATAGCCCGCATCGATATTGCCGTACGCCGCATCGTATCCGAGAGGCCATACGCCCGTAAGCTCGTTAGGCTTCAGAGCCATAAGATAATTTGCAAAGGTGGGGGTTGCGGTCTCAAGAAGAGTCTTGCTGTCGGCGAAAAGGTCGATGAGCAGGCAATTCTCCTCGGAGGCAAGCTGGCGAACCGCCTCAACGTATGCAAAATTCTCGCCGTGGAGTCCCGCACCGCCGATGATCTCGCCGCTCGAGTTGAACTTCACTCTTGCAACGGGGGTTACGAGAACGGGAATTGCTCCCTTCTCTCTTGCAAAATCAATATACTGCTTAAGATACCACTTATACGTACCGCTGCCGTAGGCGTAATACTCCGAGCCGTACTTTGCAATAGTCTGAAGGGCAGTTGCCTCCTCTGCGTCGGTAGCCTTTGCGGTATACTCCTCGGGAAGCACGCTCGTCGAGGTCTTTTCCGCGGGGATTACGGGATAGATACCGTTTGCATCGGGCTCGCCAAGGGGAACCATTCTGTCGTACATAGTGGAATAGGAGGATGCCGCCTTGGTATCATCGTCATTATGACCGAACTGGATAAAGAGATAGTCACCCTCCTGAAGCTCGTCTCCGATGGAGTTGCCACCGTTCTGAGAGAAGGTGAAGGAGGAGCCGGGTACGTCGTAAAGCCTGCCCTCGTTAATGAAGGAGCGGGAGCTTCTGCCGCCGTGTGCCGCGTTCTTTACTATCACCTCTTCACCGAGGAACAGCTCAAGGAACTGGCCCCAGCCGCCGATATACTGATTATCCTCATAGGTCTTTACGGTAGAGTCGCCGGCGAGGAAGACAACGGGAGTGCGGTCAGGATCTATCTCGGGAGGAACGGGAACGCCGTTGCCGCAATTATCACAGATAGCATCGCCGTCTGCATCGGTACAGCCGTCCTGACAGAGGGGCTTATCCTCACCGCCGCTCGTGCCGTCATCGGGCTTTTCGGGATCGGTGTTGTCACCCGGGCCGGGCTTCTGGTCGTTACCGTCATCGGGAAGCTGGGCTTCGCCGTCACCGTCGGGGGTGCCGTCTACGTCGTTTCTGCCGTCACCCGAGGGGAAAAATCCCTCAATAAAGGAGCAGGATACGAGCGAAAGAATCATAACAAAGACGATAAGCAGACTTAAAATTTTTCTTTTCATTTAGGTTACCTCTTTCTTTTTTTATTTTTTATTCAATAATATACTAACACATTTAAATTAATATGTCAATATTGCTTATTTAACAATAAAAATAAAGACTTTCTTGTGCAACCTTAACAATAAAATGTTTACGGCAGGGGTGCGAATAGCACCTCTGCCGTTCTGCTTTGCAATATTGCTAAATGCTTTATTCTGTCGGAAGCCAGATATTTATCAGATATTGAAGCGAGGCATCGGAGATGTCGCTGCTGACACGGCTTATGGTACATCTCTGGCCGTCGGTCTCATTGTAATAAATGCTGCCCCGCGGCTGTTCAAGATTCCATATCACTCCGTCTACCGATATCTGACTCCAATCCTCGGACAGACGCTTTATTTCGACCTCGCTCACTATCTGCTCGGTGGACGTTTCATTATATGCGTAATACGCAGTAGCCCGAGGCACGTTATCCGCCGTGTCTATGACGTAGTAGAAGTATCGGTAGGGGTTTTCCTGCACTACTCCCGTTTCAATATCCCAGGGGGCGTTACGCTGATATATTCCACGCACGCCAAAGGCTGTGTAATCGTATTTCTTCAGCTCGCCGAGCAGGCCTTCAACATACTCGAGATCGGTTTTGCGGCTGACCTTTTCCCAGCGAACGGACATAGCCTCCGAACGCATAGGCCTTTTTGTAAACAGCTCGGTATAGTCAATAGCACTCTTAGTGTAATTTAGCCCGTTTTTCGTTATACCCATTCTATGGAAGCCGCTGTTCTCATTTACGCTTATGGCATCGTTGAAAACGACGTACTCTACCTTCGAGGAATCATCGGTCGAGTACTCGTAGGACAGGGTGACCTCCTTAACGTATGCGGGAGCGTTCGCCTCCTTATGCACGTAGTAGCCCATACCCGTTCCCGTAATAATAAGATAATCCTCGTACCTGTACTCCTCGTCCTCAATATAGTTATAGCTTCTCGGAGTATAGCCCTCCTTACGCTCATATTTAGGAGTATAAGTATAATGCGTCAGCTTGTAGATACCCTTTACGTTTCTCATTTTCTGTCCCGATATCATATAGCAGCCGACCGACGTCAGCAGCATCACGATCACGAGTATCGCGGCAGACAGGCGTTTAACTGTTTTCATTCTTATTACCTCCTTCGTTAAAAATCATCTTTATTTTTGCTCCTATTTAATTTACCTTCACCGTAAAGGTGCCGTCACCGTTAGCGGTCACAACGCCGTCGTTGTAATATTCGCCAAGCATATCGGTGGGGTCAAATGAGGTTATCAAAACGCCATTTTGTGAAATACATATACCCAAAGAATCGTCAACGTCAAGTATGTTGTTATCCAACATATAAACGGTTGCAGCGTCGGTATAAGAATTGCTTGCATTAACGCCACCGATAAGCCAGCTGTTCTTTACGGTAGTCACACCGTCGCAGCAATACAGAGCTATATATTCACGGGAAATCAAGGTGCATCCGTCAACCGTAAGATTATCCACATAGGTTTTCAGTGCAGCATTATTGCCGAATACCTCTATGGTACCGTTCTTTACAACCGCGTTTTCTGAGTGTAGTCCCAGATCAGAATCATTTGTAAGAGTGAGAGAATAGCCACCCAGGTTGATTGATACGTCCTTGTTGGTATAGAGCGAGATGTCAACCGTAATATTATCGGTGAGAAGGATATGTCCACCGTTTTCAAATGCAGCAATAAGCTCTTCTGCGGTTGATACCTCGGTAGCAAGAGGTCTTACGTAAATCTCATATATATCGTCAGCCCTATAATCATCAACCCTTCTCTCATCGGAGGTTTCATAAAAGGCATAGCCCTCGGGAATGACCAGACCGCTAAGACGCTCTGTGTAAATATACAGCTCTTCTCCCGTATATCCCGTAAGATCTATAAAGCCGTCTCCGTTGATTGAGTGATGAGTGGCTTCAACACTTACGTTACCGGAAATTTTAAGAGTTGAATCCGGGTATGCATATATCTCCCTGTACATCTTCGACGTCTCTTCTGAGCTATTGATAATAGTCATTTCCTGATAGATCCAGAAGGTAGCCTGAGCATTGCCCGTCACCCTGAGATCATAACCCGCAAGGTCGAGGGTAACGCTTTCCGTAACGTCAAATCCATTCACACTCTCAATATCTGCACCCAGCTTGATGTAATCACAGGAGGTAAATGCATTGAGAAGCTCATCTGCTGTTTTTACGGTAAGGAACTCCACGTCATCCTCAGCATCATTTACTACAAGATTCAGATCCAGACTGGCACTGTCGATCATTGCACCGGTCTCGGCGTCACCAAGTCCAATGCCATTGATACTGCCGTAGGAATCCGCAAGCACCTGCACCCGACCAGGATCGAACTGATATTCGATTTTTTCTTCCTCTATAACAGGACTGTGCAGACCCGTGTCAAAGATCCTGTCGAAAACATACCAGGTTCCCTCTATATTCAGATATATCATAAAATCGTTTTTCTCGCTTACCGAGGAAAGATTTTCGCCAAAGATAGTAAGAACAAAGGGGGTTTTCTCGCTTATAGAGAAGGTGTTTGTGTCCTCGTCATATCCCGTGCTGTCGGAATTAAAGCCTATACCCGTAACGGTGGGACGCACAGTCAAATACTCGTAGCTCGGAACCTTATCAAAAAATGCTATGTAGTTCCCTTTGGCATCCTCATCTATCTGATATGCGATCTCCTCTGCATACTCGCCACAATCAATGCAAAGGAAGGTGGCGGTGCAGCTTGAAAAGTCATCTGCCCAGGTGTATTCCGGGTTAGTCTCACTGTTCCATACGTGGTCACAGGCCTCGACCTCAGCCTTAAGCTCGGCAAGCTCCTTTTCAAGAGCCTCCTTTTCTGCTGCGAGAGCTGCTTTTTCTGCTTCAAGGGCTTCGTTTTCGCCCTCAAGTGCATCAAGCTTGCCCTGAAGCTCTGTAATCTGTCCGTTCAGTGAGGTTATTTTATCATTAAGGGGGGCTGTTGCCTCGTTTACCTTTTCATCAACGTTGACACAGGATGCAAGTGATATCGCAAGAAAAAGGCAAATCATAACGGCAAGCAGTTTAACTGTTTTTTTCATATATTTCTCCTGTCGGTTTTAATCGAAAAGACTATTATCAGCCGAGAGGCGGGGGGCAAAGAGCCTTAAAGTCCTCTACCGTATAACTCTCATAACCGGGGGCTGCGGCTCCACCTTCAATGTATTCATACGATGCTTCCGACCAGCCCTCAGGGAAGAAGTAAAAATATTTGCTCGGAGAGAAGGTGTATATCGTTGCATACGTAAAGCTGCTGTCCGCATCGTAAAATACCTCCATCGTGTGGCTCATGTCAGATGCGTGCCAAATCACTTTTTGCTGAGTGAGTGCTTCATTTGTATAGGACATTTCTACGATTAAGCCGTCCGGGGTGTCAATCTGCAAGAAGCAGGAATTATCGTCGGGGTAGATATGAAGTGAGCTGTCCATCGCCTCGGTATTTATTCGTGCAAATCCATTGCGTTTGCCGTCTATATACTGTACGTCCCACCTTTTATCGCCTGCCTGACCGTAGAAATTCACACCATACCTTGCATCAGGATCAAGCTCTACCTCTCCGGTCCAGACACCGTCAACAAGAGTCAGCTTAGTTATGTTATGGTTTGCAAAGTCATACACCTCTACCTCTGCAGCACCGAAATCGGGTACGGTAAAGACACCGTTCTCATACTTAATCTCCACTTCACTTGGGAAGAAGGCGATGATCTCGGAGAGGGGAATATTATAGTCAGCAAAATTCGCCTTAACCTCATCGGGAAGTGTAAACGCAGGAAAACCGTTCGACTCTGTGGGCTCTTCGGGATCGCTTCCCTGCTCGGTGGGTCTTACAAAAGCAAGCCCTTCCGTAAGTGCATCAAGAAAATCGGGAAGAAGCTCTCCATGCATGTTATACATAGCATAGCCGTCGGGAATAAGCAGCTCGGTGTCATGACTGTAAGGGTAGATAATCAATTCTTCGCCGCTGTAATCCGAAAGATCAAGATCTCCGTGTAGTATTATACCCTGGTCTCCGACCGTAATAGCATCACCGAGCTTTACCCTGGCGGCCTCGAGTATGGCAATACCGTTAGTCAGGCTTGAACCGCCAACGCTGTCGCGAAGCTCCAGATATTTGTTGAAAACCTCGAATGCTTTTCTATTTTCATCGATAACGATAACGTCATAGCCTGCAAGATCGATAAGGACCTCCATATATATCTGGAATCCATTCCTGCTCTCGATATCGGCAGTTAACCTTATCTTTTCGGCGGTCCGAAGTGCCGTAACAAGCTCATTCGCATCAGAAACGAGAGTATATCCCTCCGAATCTACGGGAAGTGGCTCTTTCTGTACGTTTACCGTAATATTTGTGTTCTCGTACATAGTACCGGTGGCAATGTCATAAATTACGAATCCGTTGAAGCAGCTATGGGCAAAGGAATAGCTTGCATCAATGGTAAGGGTGACCGAGGTGTCGGTTATTGAAAGAATATTTTTTTGAGGATTCATAAAATATTCAACAGCAAACATTCCACCGTCAACGTAAGCGTAAACGATACGCTCGGAGGCCTCAACCATATTCAGAAGATTTTTGCCTGTGAAGGTAAGAACGAAGGGCGTTTTTTCGGTTATCGTGAAGGTGTTTGTCGCTTCGTCATATCCCTCGCTGTCGCTGTTGAAATACACTTCTGTAAACGAAGGCAGATAGTAAACCGTGGATGGAACGTTGTCATTGAAGTATGCCGTTACTCTGTCATCCTCCCCGGTTACGTCATAGGTGCGGAGAAAAGCGAGCTCGCCACAGGTGCTGCAGGTAAATTCTGCGACGCAGAAGCTCTGATCGGCGGACCAGCTGTACTTGATCTCGCTCTCACCGTCGTAGAAATGAGTACCGCTTGCACATCTGATCTCGCTATTAATTTCATCAAGTCTGTCCGAAAGGGCTGCCTTCTCGCCTTCAAGGGTTACCTTCTCGGCTTCAAGGGCTGCCTTTTCGGCTTCAAGAGCTGACTTTTCGGCTTCAAGAGCTGCCTTTTCTTTTTCTAGGGCCGCCTTCTCGGCTTCGAGCTCTGCCCTGCCTGCCCCAAGCTCTGCATTTTCGCCCTCAAGAGCGTCTATCTGACCGTTAAGCTCGGCGATCTCACCGTCGAGCACCGAGATCTCGGCCTCAAGCCTTGATATCTCGTCGTTAAGAGAGGCGGTCGCCTCGTTTATTTTTTTATCAATAGTCCCGCAGGATGCAAGCGATACCGTAAGAAGCACCGCAATAAGGATCACAAGTGATTGAACTATTCTTTTCATATCCTTTACTCCTATCTGATATTAGTCTTCATCTATGCTATAGGCCTTATATAGCCGTGGCCGTATTCCTTCGCGATAGCAAAATCGGTGGTCTCGCCCGAACCGCTGCAATCATAGAAAGCATATCCTTCGGGAAGAATTACGTTCTCAAAATTACTGATATATAGATATATTTCGACACCTGTGTAGTGCGAAAGATTAATCGTTCCGCTTCCATTGAGCTTAATATCAACGACTTCGATCTCTATCGCTCCCTCAAGAGAAAGAGTTCCTCTATTAACCAAAATCTTCTTATAAAGTCTTGAGCCTCCTACGCTGTCGGTCAGAACGCAGTTGGAATAAATCCAGAAGGTCGGATTGGAATCGCCCGTAACCTTAAGGTCATGGCCTGCAAGGTCGATAAGCACATCGCCGGTTATCCGGAAGCCGTCTATACTCTCAATATCATTTGCAAGCCTGATCATTCCGCCCAGCTCGATCGCCAGATTAAGCTCCTCTGCATCCGAAACCAGCATATATCCCTCATCATCGACGGGAGGCTTATTTACAGCCATATTAAAATAAAGTAAGGTTTCAGTTATTCCATAGCCGTCAGAGTCGAATATTCCGAAGCCCCCGATAGAGCCGAAGGCATTCTCAACCGCAACCGCAAAGGAAAGATCAAGTGTAAGAGTAATGCTTGTTTCATCTATCGTATAAATGTCATACATTGAATTGGGAATATAGTCAAGGATCATCCACCCACCGTTGAGAACGCCCAGTATAAAGCTGTTATCCTGAACGATGTTAGTGAGATTTTTACCTGTGAAGGTAATCACGAGGGGATTGTCACTGCTTACGGTGAAGGTATTCGTTTCAGCATCGTAGCTATCGCTGTCGCTGTCGAAGCTTACGCCCGTGAAGGTTGGATTCTTGAATACAGTCGGGGGAGCAATATCGCCGAAGCTTGCTGTGTACTCACCGTTTTCATTAACGTCAATCGTAAGTGCGTAAGAGCTTACGTCGCTCTCACAGTTCTTACAGAAGAAGGAAGCCGTGCACTGTGTAAGGTCACCTTCCCAGGTGTACGTATACTCGCCGCCCTCAATAATAATATGATTGCCCTTTGCACATTCAAGCTCTACGTTCTTTTCCGTAATTTCGGCTTCAAGTGCCTCCTTGTCGGATTTTAACTCTGCATTATCCGATTCAAGCGTCGCATTTCCCTCTTCAAGAGCTTCATTCCCGGATTCGAGTGTCAGGTTATCCGATTCAAGAGCCGCCTTCTCGGACTCCAGTGCCGAGGTATCCTCCTTGAGAGCCTCGTTCTCACCCTCTAAGGCGTCAAGCCGTCCTTCAAGCTCTCCTTTTTCGGAATTCAGCTCGTTTATCCGTCCCTTTAGAGAGTTGATCCTATCGTTAAGAGACGCGGTTGCTTCATTCACTGCATTGTCAATATCCTCCTGCGTAAAGAAAGCACATCCCGTCAGGCCGAATACAACAGTGATGCAAAGCAAAAGCGTCGCAAGGGTAATCAATAATGTTTTTTTCATATGCTCCTCCTATTTAAGGTAGTTTATTTTTTGTTATATTTACTCAGGGATTGTAGGTTGTCCAAGTGCCCGTATATTTACCTTCGTCATCGGTATTGCCGTCAAGGACGAACATATTGAAGCCATCCTCCACATCCATAGTTGCGGTATCATTTCCTTCCCAAGCATCAGCAAATTTAACCTTTGCCGTACCGTCGGGAATATCGGTAATAATATATATTCCATCTACGTGAGAGCTGTTTACGCTCGTCAAAACAACTCCGTCGGAGTCGTAGAAATAGACGTAAATGCCTTCGGTCCAAGGCCTGCCGGAAATTTTGGCAGTTACGTCAAGACAAAGAATGGAGCCTTCGCCATCGATAGATTTAGGCATAACCGACAGGGTGCCGTCATCGTTCTCCAGAACCTTATGCGTTTCGGTATTTACATAGCTTACGGGATCATAGGTAAATCTACCGCCGTTGATTTCACAAGCAGCCGTTGATTCAATGCAATATACCGCAATCCTGTTACCGCTGATAAAGCTACCGCCATTGATAACTACGCGGCCACCTTCATTTATAATAACGAACCAATCGGACTCACCATACGCATGACCGTCAACCGTTACGCCGTGATCTATGATCAAGGTACCTTCATCAACGTATAAGGGTACGGTTCCGTTTGCGGACAGGGTTCCTTCACCTGTGATCGTAAGCGTGGCGTTCGGATTAAACAAGGAAAACAGTCCTATTCCAAGACCCTTATCCTCGGTAATAGAGAAGCCATTTAAGTCGAGCGTTACTTCAACGGCAGAATCGATAAAAACTTCACTGTCTAAAACAAGATCCTGAGTCAGCTTCACCGTTCCGCCCGCAAGAATTGCTGCCTGTAGGTCATCGGCATTCTTGATGCTTCCATCCTCCATTACTACGTAGTATCCCGTAGGTATCCAGGTCTCACCGCCGTCATTTGTATACATAATTTCGTGGGGCTCGGTTTCAAAATCAGAACTCCAAGAGGAAGGTACCTCCAGGATCGCCGTGTTTCCTTCAATTATCCAGTAACCGCCGGTGAAGTTAACGTTGCTACCGGAAGCATACAATATCTTCCACGTCTCATCTAAAAAGCTATAATTGGAAAACTCATCAAAATTATTGCCGCTTGCTTCCAGGATGGGTAAATCTCCCGTGCCGTTTGCCTTTACGGTAAAGGTCCTGGTTTCTGCGTTATACTGGGGGGAGTCGGTATTCTTGATCACAACGCCTGTGATCTTGGGGATCGCCAATTCTCCGTAGGGCTGCGAGCAAACCTCGCAAATCGCAAGCTCGGTCGCCGTAGCCTCGCCGCCTGTGTGATTATCCCTTGCAGGTGTGGTTACCGTTCCGCAATCGCTACAAGTGATAGCGGTCGTACAATCACCGTCATCCTCGGAGGGAGTGTGCTCCTTATTTTCGCCGTCGGTTACACCGCATCTTGAACAGGTGGATTGAACCTCGCACAAATCAACGTCGGGTGTCGTCCATTCGTGTCCAAGTGCACTTCCTTCGGTCGCTGTGCAGGTCTTACAGGTCTTGGCGGTGATACAGGTTGCATCCTCCCAGCTGTGAGGGAGCATCTCGCCCTCGGTGTATCCGCAGACCGTACACGCTTTGAGAGACGTGCAGGTGGCATCCTTCCACTGATGTGCCGATGCCTCTCTTGCTTCACCGCATAGGTTACAGGTTGCATCGCAAGCGTTGTCGTAGGTATGCTCGCAGCTCTTGGCAAACAGCTCACAGCCTGTAAGCAGGAACGTAAGGCACAGAGCCATAGTACATACTGTAAGTAATGCTTTGATCGTTTTTTTCATTTGTATATTCTCCTTAAAATTATTAATCCGTTTTTTGTCTGTTTGACTCAAGACGGCATAGCCCGATCAGATCCTCGCACTCCTGAAAGTGCCGACAGCCGTAGCAGCCAAGCTCCCGATCGCCCCCGTCAAAGTGTCTGCAGGGCTCCTGCATCGCGGTGACTATCGGTGTACCGTCTCCGATGTATTGAGGATTGACGAGAAGGTTCGGATATATGGGTACGGGCTCGCTTCGCCCTCTCTCATACTCCTCATAATATCCATATCTTATCTCAAAGGTGATATCTTCTATTTTTATAGTTCTGTAAAGGTCTCCGTCACGGATATTACTCATTCTGTCCTCCTAATAATTTATTAACAAAAAAATCCTGTATACTTGCTTGTGACAATAGTATACAGGATTTTTCTTTAATTGTGTACCACCCTGACGGGCGATTTTCAGACAAAGTTTTTTGTATCGAATTACAGGATATTAGACATCTCCGACCTGTCCTTAATTCCGGTTTTCTGGACAATTCTGAGGACGGTTTGCTTAACGGTAGACTCCGATATATGCAGCATAGACGCTATCTCCTTAGTGCTGAAGCTGAAGGCCGAAAGCTTTGCCACCTCTCTTTCTCGCTGAGTAAGATCGTGGGCAATATATCTGTTACGCACGCTGCCCGACAGCCTGGACCAGCCAACGCTGTATCTGCGGTACATCTCGGTAACTATCTGGGCCGCCGACTCGTTCACAAGAGAAATTCTTTCCTCCAGAAGACCGTCAAAATGCCTTACGTACTCGGTCAGAATACCGTAAAGCTCATCGGCTACGGCATATCCGACGGCCCTGTCAATATGCTTTATCGCCTTATCCCTCTGTCCCGAATTATAATACGCGACGGCACAGGACATACGCAGGAATATCTCGGGAATAACAGTCCTGTCCACCACCGCCTGAGTTATAAGCGGCTCAATAGTATTGGGTATCATACGCATAAGGGCAAGGCCCTCTACACCCTCAAGCCTCGTCTGCTTTGACGCTATGGCAAAGGCCGCCATATAAAGATATTTAATGTAGAAAACCTTCGCCGCTGGGTGCGAATCGGCAGGCAAACGCTCGAAATTGCCCATCATAAACCACTCGGGATAGTCCTTGTTATCGTAGACCGAGCTGTCAACTATAGCAAGGGCGAGGGAAATTATCTCACGCTCGGATTCCGAGGTATGCGGTGCCTCGCAGATATGCCGCTTTGCCTCGTTCCACAGATGTATATCGCCACGCCATATTGCACACAGGGCAAGCAGCATACCGCCGCCCACGATGGCGTAGAAGCCCGAGTGATTTGAGAGGAAATACCTCGCCCGGTCGTAGACCGCGTCAATATCTCCCCTGCGGTATGCGATCTGTGCCTTGAAGAGCAGATAGGCCTCGGGGTTATTTACCAGCATCTCGGACAGCTCGTCTGCCTCGCCCGCCGCGTTATACAGATTAGTCATATCAAGGAAGGGGCTCTTCCTCGGCATCGGCATAGTGGGGTTTTCTGCCCTGCCCGAGCTTGGCAGCACGGCACCCCGCGGTATCATCCAGGATCTGCCGAACCTGGTTGCCCCCTTTATTCTCTCCTCAGCACAGAGAATCTGCACGTGGCGGGGTGTAACGCCCCATTTCTCTGCCGCCTCCTTAACCGTTATGTATCCCATTTTACCCTTTCGGTTCGCTAAAGCGAACTTTTTATATATTTTGTTGTTCGCCAATGCGAACTTTTTCACCGTTTTCTTGTTCGCTAAAGCGAACTTCTCTGCCATTTTCGTGTTCGCTAAAGCGAACTTTTATCATTATTATACCTTTAATATATAAATTTGTCAAGAATTTTTCGTTTTTTCTGAAACCTTTTCGTCATTTTTTCGTCTTAATATATAGAGGGGTATTTTTTGAA
>JAZNWM010000019.1:0-2023 GCA_045593345.1 Eubacteriales bacterium | reverse complement strand
CGGTGGCACACAGCAAGGTCGTCGCCGAGACCATGCACAAATATATGCAGTCACTTGAAAAGTAAATATTATAATTAATCGAAAGGAGCGTATACCCATGAAGTTAAAAGCAAAGACTCTCGTTATCATCTCCCTGCTGATATGTCTTGTCAGCTCCATTGGCTCGTCCCTTTTCCAGACTAGTTTCGGCAAGGTCGAATACCACGATATGACCTTCGTCACAGAGAGCGGCCACGAGCTTGACGCCCTGCTGCTTGTACCGAAGAATGCAACGGCGGATAACAAGGCACCTGCCATCGTCGTCAGCCACGGCTGGTACAACAACCGCGAGATGCAGGACTTAAACTACGTTGAATATGCAAGGCGTGGCTTCGTCGTTCTCGCCATCAGTATGTACGGACACGGTGACTCGGAGGTCATTGAGTCGGGCAGCTGGTGGGATGACGAAAACAATGCAAACGGTCTTTACGACGGTGTAAGGTACCTGGCTTCTCTGCCCTTCGTTGATTCCACCCGCATCGGCGTGACGGGGCACTCTAACGGTGCACTTGCCTGCCGCGAGGCGGTTCTGCAGGACGAGGAGGGGCTTATTGCGGCGGCTCTGCTGGTTTCAAACGACGCCGTATATTATGACGAAAACGGCGATTTCTACAATCAATTCGGCTCAAGAGATGCGGCGATAGTTGCCTGTCAGTACGACGAGTTCTTCCACCGCGTTGACGGCAATCCGCCGAGAGAATACATAAATCAGGTGACGGCACAGTCCTTCCTGCACTTCGGTGCCGATCCCGCGGGACTTGATGCCCGCGAGGCAGGAGTCTTCTACGAGCAGGAGGTCGGGGGCGAGAGTGCCATCCGTGCCATCTACAATCCCGCCATCACTCATCCCTGGGCACATTTCTCCACCATCGTAGTACGCTTCAGCGTGGATTTCTTTGATCGGGCACTTGATGCACCCAATGATATGAAGCACTCGAACCAGATCTGGCAGCTGAAGGCTCTGTTCAACGCAATAGGCGTGGTCGGATTCTTTATGTTCGTTATTTTCGCGACGATTGCCCTGCTGGATATTCCCTATTTCTCGGTTCTCAAGGCAGAGGGCGAGGTTCTTCCCTGGCCCGCTATGGAGGAGAAGGCGAGAAAACGCTACTGGCGTGTGAATATCTGGGGCTCGATAGCCAGCGTGCCCTTCTACTTTATCGGCTTTATCATCGGCTTCCTTCTGTCGGGCTTTATCGGAATATGGAATCAGGGTGCATCGCTTGCCATCGGTGCCTGGTCTGCTCTGTGCGGTCTGTTCACCCTGCTGTCCCTTCGCGGCAGTAACAAGAAATTCCCCATCGATCCCGAGGAGCGTGGCGTTCGCATCGGCAAGGATAAGCTTATCCGCACCATAGTGCTGTCGCTGACGGTGGTTATACTTGCATTCTCGCTGGTATTTATCTCGGATTACCTCTTCCTTACCGACTACAGACTCTGGTGCTTTGCCACCATAAGAGCCTTTGATGCGAAGCATCTTCTGAAGATACTCTGCTTCCTGCCCTTCTGGTTATTCTACTACATCGTAAGCTCTGTTGCAGGAAACTGCTATAACTACACCAAGGATGGTAAGAGGGCCCACTCGGGCGTTATATGGCAGATGTTCTTTATGTTCATCGGCCCGCAGTTTATGATAATGGCACAGTATATCAAGTTCTTTATCACCGGCAAGATGTTCCTCGATCCCATAACCGGAATTATGGGCATCTGGCTGTTCCCGATAGTACTGATCCTTCCGCTGTCGGCTCTGATCAGCCACCTGATCTACCGCAAGACGAGGAACCCCTACATCGGCGGTATCATTATGGGCGTCATCGCCTGCATACTCACCGTTACCAACACGCTTACGGGCTGATAAGCAGCTGTCGCCTGCCGCTGTCACGGTTAGCCATAAGGTAATCGAACCAACAAGGTTTTAAAAGATAGATTTCTCCCTACTCATCGCCAATTTTTTCTTAAATATCCACATATTCCTCAAAAAAAT
>JAZNWM010000018.1:0-15335 GCA_045593345.1 Eubacteriales bacterium | reverse complement strand
GCTCTCCCACTTATTCAGCAGCTCGTAATAAACGGGCGACCTTTCGGGCGAGTGCTGACCGTAGAAGGAGTCCTTGCATTGCACGACACCCGTATGGGTGCGGTAGCCAAGCTCCTCGCTTGCCGCCTTGAGAGCCCACGTAATATTAAAGTCGGGAACGGCAGGGAATTCAATAGGTGCGTATTCCATAGAGGTATGCTCAAAGCGGATAGCTCCCGTAGCAACTACAACGTCGCCCGGCTGAACGTCAAGGTCAATGCCTCCGCAGGTGCCGATACGGATAAAGGTGTCTGCACCGATAGCCGAAAGCTCCTCCATAGCAATAGATGCCGAGGGGCCGCCGATACCTGTGGAGCATACCGAAACCTTCTGTCCGAGAAGGGTGCCTGTATAAATGTTATATTCTCTGTTCATCCCGATGTGGACGGGGTTGTCAAAATGCTTTGCAATCTCCTCGCACCTCCCGGGATCTCCGGGGAGAAATACGTAGCGACCCACGTCTCCCGCATTGCATCTGATGTGAAACTGTGTTCCTATATCCTGCATATTAATTTCCTTTACTGTTTTATGAACGTACCGGGGGTACGAAGATGACGGTGTGCCCGTCAAGATTATAAATTGCTCTTATCGAAGCCGCAGGGAAGTATTTCCTCCAGGGTTTTGTTGGTAATCTTTTCACCGTTGCCCCAGAGAACGACGAAATCCTTCTTGCAGAATTCACTCATAACCTGGCGGCATACGCCGCAGGGAGGAAAATCCGCCTTGGCAGGCTTATCAGCCTCGCCGCCTGCAATTGCGATGGCAAGAAAATCACGCTCGCCCTCGCTTACCGCCTTGAAGAATGCCACACGCTCGGCACACACGGTGGGGGTGTAGGAGGCGTTTTCGATATTCGCACCCTTATACACTCTGCCCGAGGCACACAGCAGGGCCGCACCTACCGTTATGCCAGAATAGGGCGAGTAGGATGCCTCTCTTGCCTCCTCGGCCATAGCCATAAGAGCCTTGGTGTTCAAAATGTTCATATGATCTCCTTTACCAGAGAATCGGCACCGCCCTCGTTGAATTCTACGCCGAGCAGCTCTGCCGCGGTGTTACCGATTGTGGCAAAGCCGAGTCTGGTGCCGAGATTTTTAGGTCTGATCCTGCTGCCGCAGATGATGAGGGGAACCTGCTCTCTCGTATGGTCGGTGCTGTTGTCACCGGGATCGCAGCCGTGGTCGGCGGTGATCATAAGCACGTCGTCCTCTCTCATACCGCTGATAAACTCGGGAAGCCAGCTGTCAAAGGCGGTGAGTGCCGCTGCATAGCCGTCAATATCCTGTCTGTGACCGTAAAGCATATCAAAGTCAACCAGGTTTGCAAAGCAGATACCC
Source organism: Eubacteriales bacterium (assembly GCA_045593345.1). GTDB lineage: Bacteria > Bacillota > Clostridia > Oscillospirales > CAG-272 > UBA1740. Next base: position 13,959 of record JAZNWM010000018.1, on the reverse strand, counting down.
GTAAAGTCGGTTTTCTGTACCTGAAGAAGAGTCTGCATACCCTCGCCGTTGTTGTGGGTGGGCAGGCTCTGCTTTATTCCTGCACCCGAGAAGATGTCGTAAATCTTACCTATTGATATTACGTCAAGACCGCTGTTTCCGATGGCATCCATAGCGGTGGGGACGGGGGGAGTCAGCGAGTAATCGTGACGGTTTTCGGTACGGCGGTACGCACCCTCCTCGCCAACGAAGGGACGTGCAATAACTCTGCCCACCGCGTGCTCGCCCGTAAGGATCTCTCTCGCGATGCGACAGTATTCGTAAAGCTGCTCTACGGGAACGATCTCCTCGTGTGCGGCGATCTGGAATACGCTGTCCGCCGAGGTGTATACTATCAGATCTCCCGTATCAACGTGAGCCTTGCCGTAATCTCTGATAACGTCGGTGCCCGAGTAGGGCTTGTTACAGAGAACGCCGCGTCCGGTACGGCGGGAGAATTCGTCAAGAATTTCCTTTGGAAATCCGTCAGGGTAGGTGGGCATAGCTCTTTCTGATACGATACCCATCATCTCCCAATGGCCCGTGGTGGTGTCCTTACCGCGACTGCTCTCACGAAGACGGCATACTGCGGCAGAGGGAGATTCAACCCTCGGGAGGTAATCGATCCCGTCGATGCTTCCGAGTCCCATGGCGATAAGGTTAGGGATATTAAACCTCTCGGATGCGGATATACGCTTCATAGTATTTGCTCCAACGTCACCGAAATCGGCCGCGTCGGGAGCATATCCGATTCCAACCGAGTCAAGAACTATGATAAATACTCTTTTTGCTTTCATATTTTACTCCTTTACATCGCTTTTGCGACAGACAGAACGTTAAAGTCTGATGGCGGTGTTAAGTGCTATCTCCATCATCTCTGTGAAGGAGTTCTGTCTTGCGTCGGCGTCAAGTGCCTCGCCGGTAATGATGTGGTCGGATACGGTGCAGATTGCAAGAGCACGCTTGCCAAGGTATGCCGCGTTCATATAGAGAGCCGCAGCCTCCATCTCAACACCGAGAACACCGAGCTTCGCCCACTTCATAGTAGCCTCTGCATCAGCATTGTAGAAGGTGTCGGAGGAAAGAAGGTTACCTACAACGTATCTTGCACCCAGCTTATCTGCCTCCTCAATAGCAACCTTCATCATATCGTAGCTTGCGATGGGAGCGAAGGCCCCCTGAAGGTTATACTGTACTGCATAGTTGGAGTTGGTGCAGGCACCCATACCGAAGATTATGTCACGCACCTTAACGCTCTCGTGCATAGCACCTGCCGAGCCGATACGCATAATATTCTCAACGCCGAAGTTGTTGAAGAGCTCGTAGGAGTAGATGCCGATGGAGGGCATACCCATACCGCTCGCCATAACCGAAACTCTCTCGCCCTTCCAGGTGCCCGTGTAGCCGTGGATACCGCGAACGTTGTTTACCAGCTTCGCATTCTCAAGGAAGGTCTCTGCAATAAACTTTGCTCTCAGAGGATCGCCGGGCATAAGTACGGTCTTCGCAAAATCATCGGGGGTTGCCTTAATATGTGGGGTGTGAAACTTAGTATTATCCATTTTAATTACTCCTTTAATTCTGAATTCTGTTTTTTGCATTAATATCCGCTGATGTTGCTCTCAGCCTTTGCTATCTTAACGATTCTGCTGGTGCCGAGCCTCTCTGCACCAAGGTTGATAAAGTCCTCTGCATCTGCAAGCGAAGCGATGCCGCCCGCGGCCTTGATCCTCTTGCCGTTCGTCATATGCTTCGCGAAGAGGGCAACGTCCTCCTTGGTAGCACCCGCAGTAGAGAAGCCGGTGCTTGTCTTGATAAAATCGGCGTCGGATGCCGAAACTATCTCGCACATCCTGATCTTCTCCTCGTCGGTGAGCAGGCAGGTCTCGATAATTACCTTCAGTATCTTGCCGTCGCAGGCTGCCTTGATGGCATTGATCTCGCCGAGAATCAGGTCGTATCTCTTGTCCTTAAGGTCGCCAACGTTTATGACCATATCGATCTCGTCGGCACCGTTCTTAATAGCGTCGGCGGTCTCAAAAACCTTAACCGCTGTTGTAGAATAGCCGTTGGGGAAGCCGATGACGGTACAGATTGCGAGCCTGTCGCCTACGTATTCCTTTGCCCTCTTAACGAAGGAGGCAGGTATACAAACGCTGGCACAGCCATATTTGATTCCGTCGTCACAGATAGCACGGATCTCCTCCCAGGTCGAGCCCTGAAGAAGAAGGGTGTGGTCGCATTTTGCAAGGATGTTCTTGAGTTCCATTTTATATATTCCTTTCGTCTTTTAATCTCTCTGATCTACTGCTCGGCAGCTATCTTCTTTTTCCAGCAGCGGTGACACATTGCAAGGTATCTGTCGTTACCGCCCAGCATAACCTGGCGTCCCTTGGTTACTATCTTACCGTCGGCGGTGATGCGGGCGTTTACAGTTGCCTTTCTTCCACACTCACATATGGTCTTGATCTCGGCAATAGAGTCGGCGATCTCAAACAGTCTTGCACTGCCGGGGAAGGAGTGGGTAAGGAAGTCGGTACGCAGACCGAAGCAAAGGACGGGAAGGTCGCACTCGTCAACTATACGTCTGAAGCCGTCTATCTGCTCGGGGCTGAAGAACTGACATTCGTCGCATATAATTGCGTCAACGTCGGATGCCTCTGCCTTGAACAGCTCAAACACGTCCTCGCCCTTATCAATGGCACGGCAGCTGTTGGCAAGACCTATTCTCGACTTGATAACGTCGTCGCCGTCGCGGGTGTCGGTGGCAGGCTTGATAAGCCACACCTTCATTCCCCTCTCCTCATAGTTAAATTTTGTTATCAGTGCACTTGCCGTCTTTGACGAGCCCATAGCACCGTATTTGAAATACAATTTTGACATTGTAGTATTCCTCCATAGTTTGTCATATATCATTATAACATATCAAAGATTAAAAGTAAAGATAAAGAAAAAATATTTTATGAGGCGGGGCATTGAAAAATAAATTTCAAAAACCTATGGAAATTTACGGCAAAGTGTGCTACAATACTTTATGTGCCGTAAAATTGGTGTATTTTTGATAAAAAGGTGTGACTGACGCTTTTGGAAAGGAGAGAATATGATACTGATCATTGCCGAGAAGCCGAGCCTTGCGAGAAATATTATCGCGGGTATAGGCGGAAAAATGGATAAGAAGGACGGCTATTACATCGGCGGCGATTATATCGTTTCCTGGGCATTCGGCCATCTGTTCTCTCTTGCTGATATTGAAAGCTATACCGGCGGTGAGGGCGGCAAGTGGACTCTTGATAATCTGCCTTGCTTCCCGAAGGAGTTCAGATTTGAGCTTCGTAAGGCGGATAATAAGAAGGGCGTTGACTCGGGTGTGAAAAAGCAGTTTGGCATCATATCCCAGCTTGTCAACCGTCCTGACGTTGATACTATAGTTAATGCGGGTGACGCAGACAGAGAGGGTGAAATAATCGTCCGCCTCTGCGTGCAGAACGCCCTGAAGAGCGAGAAGAAGCAGAAGCGTCTGTGGCTTCCCGACCAGACACCCGAGACGGTTGCGAAGGCACTTTCAGAGATGAAGGATGAGAGCGAGTACGATAACCTTGCGGGCGAGGGCTTTGCCCGTACCTACATCGACTGGCTTTACGGCGTTAACCTTACGAGATACGCTACCATCAAGACGGGCAAGCTGCTTCGCGTGGGCAGAGTTATTGCTCCCATCGTCCGTGCCATATATGACAGGGATATGGAAATTCGCAATTTTGTCCCCGAAAAATATTTTGTAATTCATTCCGCCGAGGAGACTCGCGGCGAGAAAATTGAGCTTACAAGCAAACTTAAGTTTACAAAAGACGAGCTTTCCAAGGCTGAGGATAGTGCTAAGCTTTATAATGACACGGGTGCTGTCGTTACCGCGGTGACCAGTAAAAAGGAGAATATCTTCCCCGGTAAGCTCTATTCTCTTTCCACTCTGCAGAACGTTCTGGGCGAAAAATACAAGATGAGTATGACCGACAGCCTTCGTATTATTCAGAAGCTGTATGAGGAGGGATATCTCACCTACCCCAGAACCAACTCCGAGTATCTTGCTACCGCCGAGAAGGACAAGATGCGACAGATCATCGGCAATATCTCAAAGCTCGGCTACCCGGTTAAATTCAAGGACTCGAAGCATATCTTTGACGACTCCAAGATAGAGGCACACTCTGCCTTGACACCTACCTATAAGATTCCACCGAAGGATAAGCTTAGCGAGGATGAAAACCGCGTATATTCTACCGTTTTTCGCCGCTTCGTCGCCGTATTCTGTGCCGAGGAGTGCCTTGCACAGAAGTCGGAGATCAAGATAAAGGTAGGCGAGCTTGAGGAATTCTCGCTCAAGGGTACGGTTATTCTTGAGAAGGGCTGGACGAAATATGACGACTATACCAAGAAGGATAAGATGCTTCCTAACCTTGCCGTAGGCGATCAGGTCAATATCAACTTTAAGCCCACCGAGAAGACCACCACGCCTCCAAAGCATTACACCATAACCACGCTTAACAACTATCTTAAGAATCCCTTCAAGGACGATAAGGCGAAGGCGAAGGAGCTTGAGGAGAGCGGAGAGGTGGACGATGCAGAGGATTACCGTGCTATCTTTGAGGGACTTGAGCTTGGTACCGAGGCGACCAGGTCGGGCATTATCGACAATGCCAAGAAGAGCGGATATATCGCTCTCAAGAAGGACGTGTATACCATTCTCCCGGGCGGCGAGCATTTTATTGAGTCGCTTGGCAGACTGTCTATCAGTATGGATAAGTACAAGACCAGCGAGCTTGGTAAGGCACTTAAGAAGGTTTACCGCGGTGAGATGACGGTTGAGGATAGCGTAAAGCTTGCCGAGGGTGAGATTGCCGAGGTCTTTCGTAAGGGAGAGTCGGGGCCAGCCGAGGTGAAGGGCGTTGATACGGGTAAGTACGGCGAGATTGTCGGTGCCTGTCCCCTCTGCGGCAAGAACGTTGTCAGAGGTAAATACAATTATGGCTGTATGGGATACGACAGCGGCTGCAAGTTCCGCGTCGGAATCAACATCTGTCGTCGCGATATTCCAATCAGCGAGGTGCGACGCCTTCTCTGCGAGGGTGCAACTGCCACGATGGGCGGCTTCATCTCAAAGAACGGCAGGTATTTTGAGGCACGTCTCATTCTGAAGGACGGCAACGCCGTATTTGATTTTAATAAAAAATAGCACATAATTTAAAAGAGCAGACGTCACGTCTGCTCTTTTTCGCTTATATAGGCTTTGTCAGAATTCGGTTGTTTCTTAAGATGCTCTGCTTCAGTGATTGCAGCAGCAACAGAAAACAATAACTATCGCAAGGATGATAATCCAGGTGCAGTTGTCGTCAAAGATGTGGCATAAGCAGTTGTTGTTCATTATGTTTCCTCCAAAGATGTTTTGAGCCCCTTGCCTTGCGGCTTTCCTCGGCTCAATATTATCTTATGCGATGGAGAAAAAAAGGTTAATGAGCCCTTTTATTTTAAAATATCATTACCGACCAGTGTCAGAGGCAGCACAAAGCCGTCGGGAGATGCAGAGGAGACGTCGCAGGCGACTATCCTGTTTCTGTAGACGAACAGATTGGCGTATACCTCGCCCTCACCGTCGTAATTTGTCACCTTATAGGTGTAGCGGGTCACTCTCTTGTTCTCGTATTTTGATAAATCAAGCCCCTGTCTTTTCTGAAGCTCGTTGTAGCCGAGTATCACGCGGTCAAAGCTGTCGGGCATACGGAACTGTGTTGCCTGCTCCGAGCCCTCGTCAATCTCAATGCCGAAGCCACGAATGAATCCAACTCTATCCTCCTTCGTTTTGATGCCGCTATAATCTACTCGGGTCGCAGAGCTTGCCGCCTGCACCACGCCTCCCTGACCCGACAGCACCAGCCCCGTCAGTATAACCGCAAACAACAGTATAACACAGCACACCTTGATCGTCGACGCACGTATTGAATATATGAACATATCCCACCTCCAAAAGTTTCTATGGTAGAGTATATTTCAGACAGGAATGTTTTATGACTATAACCAATAATGAAGCCCAACGAAAAAACGCCGCCGTCCTGTACTGTACGGTGACGTTTTATTTGGTTTACTCTACAAAATGCACGCGGCTTTTGTCATAGCCTGAGTGTGGCTCGGGGAACTCATCGGGGTAGCCGAGCTTTATCATAGAGAATGGGATATCCTTCTCGCCGAGGCCGAGGGATGCACGGATCTTCTCCATCATCCGCTTCTGCGGATGAATACCGCACCAGCAGGAGCCGAGTCCCAATGCGGTCGCCTCAATAAGTATGTTCTCGCTTGCCGCCGCGGCATCGTGTATCCAGTAGTCCGCAAGCTGTAAGGGCAGAGCACGTCTTAGATTTCCTACCACTATTATGATAAGCGGAGCCTTCATTCTTGTAAAGCGTCCTGCGGCGGACACCTCGGCGAGCTTCTCCTCGCCGGTGATAACGTAGAAATCCACAGGTCGCTTGTTGCAGGCACTTGGAGCAGCCATCGCCGCCTCAAGAAGCCTGTCGATCATCTCGCGGGGGACGGGCGTGTCCTTGAATTTTCTTACGCTTCGTCTTTTCAAAATCGGATTTTCGCTCATACGTCTGCCTCTTTTTCGTTATTTTCTGTTTCAACGGTAGCTATGCTTTCTTCGCCCGCGGCGGTCTTTGCGGTGTCATCTACCTTCCCGTCGACGTTCGGCAGAGCCGCCTCGGTCAGCTCGTCTGCGTCGGCGTGGGTGGACTCTACCAGCTTAAAGAACAGAAATCCTATCTGCATACCGACGGTAAGCACCACGAGAACGCCAAGAAGATATGCCACCAGCGTAGCCTCAAAGCTGCCGAAAATGTCGATCATATATATTGTATAATCGCCGTAGGGATCCATACCAAAGTTGCGGGTATGGAAGAAATAGTTAAGTATTACGCCAAAGCCGATGACCGAATACATACATATTACCGACCGCCTCCAATGTCTGGCGTCGCATTTAACCTGCTTCGTGATTATAAGGAAGGCACCGTACAGCGACGCGATAAGGTGACAGGCCGCCTCTGATACGTAGATGAAGGAGGCGTCGATATTATAGCTGAAAATATAGGCGTGCTGGGGGCTTATCATCAGGGCGAGGAACATACCCACCCAGAGAAAGGCAATAGCACTATTGCAATAGGAGCGGACACGCTCGCTTAAGAACACCGTAAGAGGTATCAGCGTCATAATAAACGGACTGATGTTCTCCAGCGTCATAAAACCGTCCTTTAACCAGCCGCGAAGATATGCCGCATAATTCCAGCAGAAGAAGAATACAAGGTCGACTATTATGAAAACAGCATTACCAACCTTGACGTTAATTATATTACGGTAAAAGGCAAGTAGGGTAAGCGTGATGAAATAAACCGCCACCATAATGCCTACCATCTGCATCATATTCATAGGATACCGTCCCAGAATCCGTCGCCGTCGGACTCATCCTCATTATTTTCTTCTCCATCTTCACCCTCATCAGCGTCCTCTGGATTTTCCTCCTCGGGATTATAATCGTACTCAACCGTCACGCCGTCGGCGTACCAGCCGTCCTCAAAGCCGAGGGGAAGGTCAATCGGGGATACATAGAGTTTTATTGTCATTTCGGGGGTGTTAAAGGCATCCTTGCCGATTGTCATCACGCTTTCGGGGATAATAACCTCGGTTATTGCATCACAGCCTAAGAAGGCCTCTCTGCCGATGCTCTCAATACCCTCGGTAAGAGTGGGGTCGACAAGCTTCTCGCAATTCTTGAAGGCCGCGTCGCCAATTCTGACAAGGCCGCTCTTGAAGGTAATCTTCTCAAGAGAGGTGCAGCCCTCAAAGGCAGATGCCTCGATCTCCACAAGCGAGTCGGGAAGGATGATTTCCTTAAGATTCTCGCAGCCGCGAAAGGCACCATCGCCGATGCGGACAACCGTGGAGGGCATATCTATAACCTCAAGTGCGGTACAGCCTGCAAATGCCTCGTCCTCAATAGCCAGAATTCCATCCAGAAGATGAACGGCCGTTATGCCCGTTCTGTCCTTGAATGCCCCTGCCTGAATTCCGAGAACCTGCCTTGAATTATAATACGCACCGATGTATATCTCGCCCTGTATCTCCTTGAATGAGCCTGAAATTTCGCAATAGTTGGTGTTCTCGGGAACCGAGTATTCAATACCCGGGCTGGTCTCATACTCCCAAATGGCCCTGACCGTTACGTCCCGCGTGACCGACTTGTAGGAGCCTGACCATCCCATCAGGTAATGGCCGTGCTTTGCAACATTGGGGGGCGTGGCACTCTGACCCTGGGTCACCCATTGCTGAACGTCGCCGCTGATAAGAATACCGCCGTTAAGGTCAAAGGTGACTCTATGGGTCTTCTTGCCCGCGAAGAATATCAGGGCAATTATTGCGATTATTGCAATAAATTCAACCGCCAGAATGATTATCAGCTTGGTTTTTTGCTTTAAATTCTTTATTTGTGAAAGCTTGTTTTTCATAAAAATCAGTCCGCGTAGACTACGCGTCCCTCCTTTCTCTCCTTCGGTACAGGGAAGGCTCCTTCGGGATAGCCGACCACAAGATTTCCTATACCCTCATACTCACCCTTAAGTCCAAGGAATTTGATCCACTCCTGCCACTCTGGCTGTGCCATAACCTCCTTGGCTCTGTGAATCCAGCAGGACCCGAGGCCAAGCTCGTGTGCCGCCAGCATCATATTTCCGAGGGTAAGCGAGCCGTCGTATACGTATGTGTGAGCGGTCTTTTCTGCCAGAACCACCAGTACACAGGGGGCACCGTAGAAGGGATCTGCATTTGCACCCATAACGGCAGCGTTATCCCGTGAGAGTCTGTCGCGGATATCCTTGTTGGTCACCGCAATAACCACCGACGCCTGCATATTCCTACCGCTTGCCGCCGCAAGACCTGCCTCAATGATTTTGTTGATATCCTCTCTTTTTGGCATATCGGGCTTGTAGCTCTTCACGCTCCTGCGTGTGAGTATAATATCCATACAGCTTTTCATTTTTTTGTGCCCTCCGTTTTTTGTAAATTATATCATAATTCTAATAATTTGTAAAGTGTAGTTGTCAAAAATTTAAAATTTGTTTGCTATTTTCCCATATATTCGGAAAGGACCTGACGCAGCAGGGCGGGATTGTCAGTCATAATACAGTCGCATCCCAGCTTGATCAGTCGATGCATCTCATCCTCGTCGTTTATTGTCCAGTATTGCACAGCAATGTTTCTTTTATGTGCCCGTCTTATAATGCTTTGGTTCTCAAGATTTACAGTTATTCCGAGATCGTAGCTGAGGGGGATCTGAAGGCAGGCAAAATTGCTGCTGTCAAGTATATTCACTCCTGCAAAATGGGTGATGATAAATTTAGCCGCACCGCTGACGGATGCACCACGCATCAGACCGGGATAATTGCTTTCAAGATATTCCTCAATTTCGCCGTGGAAGGAGCCTATAACGATATTGTCGCGGTATTCGGGGTACTTATCAAGTACGTCGGTAAGGATTTCGGCGGCACGGTAGCCTGCTTCTCCTTCATTTTTGATTTCCACAATGAAAAGAAGGTCGGGATTGCTTTCGTAGAATTCCTCAAACAGCATCTCTGCCGTGGCTATCATAAGGCCTGCCGCCTCAATATCCTCGGCGTTCTTATAAATACGCTCGCCCGATTCGTTCTCAAAATAATAGCCGAAGTTGTACTGCTCAAGCTCCGCAAGCGTCATATCCTCTATGTAATGACGGTTATCCGTATTTTTGATAAGCTCCTTTACCTCGTCGTATGGAATATCTCCGTTTGCGTTTGAGGTGCGGTCGATATATCCGTCGTGGTTGTAGACGAGATAGCCGTCCTTAGTCAGCCACAGGTCACTTTCAATGATATCTACCTGATAGGTGTTTACCGCCTCGCGAAAGGCAAGCATTGTGTTCTCGGGATTATTGTCCCCGCCGCCGCGGTGTGCCGCGATCATCGGAAGTCCGTCCTCGCCGACGATAAACGGGTTGTCCTCTACGCTTTTCTTCGGTGGAATAAGGTTAAGCACCGTTATGAGCAGAGCGAGAATGAGTAACGTTACCGAAATTATTTTGATAGCTTTCATTTTTTCATCCTTTCTTTATCCAAATACCTCCGCCGCCGCAACGGTGCGAAGGATGTCCGTATCAATTATGTCTCTGCCGTAGGCGTCAAGAAACCGTGTTGCGTATTTCTCGGGATTTGCTGCGTTATACAGCCTTAAATTAAAGCAAACAGACCACTCACCCCAGAACAGATCGATATGTCTGTCGCCGATACCGCCATTACCAAGGTCTATAAAGCCCGATAGCCTCCAGCCGTCAAGCATTATATTTGGCAGACAGTAGTCACCGTGGATCAGCACCTCGTTTTTCAGCATAGCCTTACCGTTCTGCAGGGCAGAATAGGCATCCTCTGCCGAGCGGTAGCCGAAGCTGTCGGGAAAATGCTCCTTGCTGTAGCATCCCGAACGGTAGTTCGCTTCAGCAAGGGCGATATATTCACCGCATCTGTCGGTGACGGGGCAGTCAGACGGATTGATCTCGTGTAAGGCACGAAGGCCCTCGGCTAATACATCTGCCAGCCTTTTCGGCTCGTCAAGATATTTTGCCGTCGTACAGTCATCACCCACGACCGCCCTTGTAAGGAGTAGATCAAATTCGCCCGTAGTATACTCTAAAACCTCGGCACCAAGCCCCTTCTTGTGAAAATACTCGGTCATAGTCGCTTCACGCTGAAGGCTACCTTTAGCAGCTCGCTTCAGATAATATCCGCCATCGCGGTCAATAAAGTAGACTCTTGCCTCGGGTGATGAGGAGCTGTCGTATATTCTCGCCCCGTCGGTAAGCCTTGCTATACTCTCGGGTAGGATTATAGGGATTTTTTCAATAAGTGTTTTCTTCATAATATTAAATATCAAGCTCTGCCCATAGCTTCTCAAGGAGCAGATTTATCTCGTCCTCGTGCTCGTAGTAGTAATCGTCGCACTCATCCTCGATCTTTGCTGCTCCATCCTCGTCATCGTCGTAGGACTTGAAGGCAGCATAGGCACGCTCAAGATTATCAAGCAGGCCGCCCGTCAGAACCGAGCGTAATGCTGCCATCGCCTTATCAAGTGCATCGCCGTCGGTGGAGTTATCAAGGTTAAAGAAAAATTGATCGTGTCCGCCGTTGTTGACCTCCGCCTGATATAGCATAAGATCGGCAACGGGGGAGGGAAGCTTCTCCTCCGCCCACAGATCCCACATTCTGTTAATAAGCAGCTCCTCGGGTGTGAGCTCTCTCTTTTTCTCGCTATTCCTTCTTGCGACGGTTATAGTGTTCTTGTCTTTTCTATCCTTAAGCTTTTTGAAAAGGTCGAAAAATCCCATATATGTACCTCGCTTTTTGAATAATTACTTGCTTACCGCATAAGCTCTCGCAGTATTTGAGAGCATCTGGTGCCCTATATAAATTAAAACATAAAATGTATTATAAAAATATTATACATCATAAAATCCTCTAATGTCAATGATTTGAGCAAAAAACAATAAAAACGGAGCAACCGATGTTGCTCCGTTAGAAGTAATAATTAATAATTATTACCGAATGAATAGTCGCCAAGCGTGTGTTTTCTATATGTTACTCATATCATTATTAAAGACACAATACTACAACAACTGATACAAGCTTCATTAATAATCTCCTTTTAATTTAAAAAATCAACAACGTTAGCGATAATAATAACAATAAGAGGAATAATTAAAACTGCCGAGAGGCATACAAGAAAAATAATACCGTATTTTTTCATAACCTTGACATATTCTTCTCTATAATATTTGTTTTTGCTATAGCTATACAAGTGAATAAATTGAGTAATCTGAAAGAAAATTCCCAATGTAAACGAGACTATAGAAAACATTATCAGGATAAAGCGGAGAATATCCTCAATGTTATCAAATCTCGACCAGTTATTCGTCAGAAAGAGAAGAAAGACAAGAGATAACAAAATTAAAAAGCAGGAAACTATACTGTATTTTTTATATTGCCATATTCTCTCCTCGTTATAATCCTCTTTTATTCTGTCTTCTGTATTTTCTATGCATTCGTATAGCTCGGAAATCGAAACGCCCAAGGCCCTTGACAGCTTCATCATCATTTCTACGTCGGGTAGGCATTTACCGGTTTCCCATTTCGATATGACCTTGTCGGATACGTTTAATTTTTCTGCCAAGTCCTTCTGAGTCATATTATTCTGCTTACGCATTTCCGCTATCTTTTCACCGATACGCATATAATCACCTTCCTTCAGTTAAATGATATCAGAAGCGATGAGGCTTTGCAAGTAATAGGTTGTAGAATTGCTCTCCGATAAGGAGAATTGTGTAATTTCTATATTATTTCCCCAAAAGATATACTCTCGTTTCATAGGGCTTAAGGGTATCGCCGATCTCCTTGTAGTTCGTCAGCAGTAGCGTGGCTTTCGTAAGGTCAAAATCCTTAGGTGCTCTCATCTTAACCGCCTTGTCGGTGAAGGAGCAGACGATAAGCAGCTTCTGTCTTTTGTCCTCGCGGGTATAGGTGTAAACCTTGGAGGAGGACTTGAAGTGCTCGTTGTAATCTCCGTGTCTTACGGCGGAGAGCGTCTTTCTCAGCTCTATTGCCTTGCGGTAGAAGTTGAGAACCGAATCAGGATCGCCCTCCTGGTCGGCAACGTTGATCTCGGTGTAGTTTTCGTTGACGTAGAACCAGGGCGTGCCGTCGGTAAAGCCGGCATTCTTCTCGGCAGACCACTGTACGGGTGTACGTGCCGAGTCGCGTGAGCCGTGCCACAGACGCTGAAGTCTCTTCTCGGGCGAGGCCTTGGTCCTGACGTTAAAGTACTGCCATCTTGTCTGTACGTCCTCGTACATCTCGGGATCCTTTGGATACCAGTTGGTCATACCGATCTCCTGTCCCTGATAGATGAAGGGCGTACCCTTCTGGAAGAGGTAGGACACAGCCAGCATCTTCGCACTCTCGGCTCTGTACTTTTCGCTGCCGTATCTTGATACCATACGGGGATGGTCGTGGTTCTCGATATAGAGCATATTCCAGCCCTTGCCCTCAAGCTCCTTCTGCCACTTGGTATAGGTTCTCTTCAGCTTCTTAAGGTTGAAGGGCATATGAATATAGTCGGTCATAAAGGAGTCTGCCTCCTGGGTGGCAAACTGAATCATCATATCAAGAACGGGCTCGTTATTCTCGTCAATGTATTCAAGTGCCTTCTTGGGTGTTACGAGGGGGGCCTCGGCGAGAATCATAGCATCGTATTTATCGAATACGTCACGCTTAAATTCCTCAAGATATTCGTGAAGGTGGGGGCCGTGGTTGAACATAAAGATACCCTTGGATGCAGGCATCAGATTATCGTTGGGCAGTCCCTCGGGCTTGGAGATAAAGGTGATTACGTCCTCTCTGAAGCCGTCGACACCCATATCAAGCCAGAATCTCAGTATTTTCTTTACCTCCTCGCGTACAAGAGGATTGTCCATATTAAGGTCAGCCTGCTGAATGGCAAAAAGGTGCATATAGTATTCCCCGCGAACCTCGTCCCACTCCCAGGCCTTGCCCTCAAACAGCGAGTCCCAGTTGTTAGGTATGCCGCCGTTCTTCTTTGCAGGACGCCAGATGTAATAGTCGGTGTAGGGCTCAATACGCTCTCGGCTCTTCTTGAACCACTCGTGCTCGGTGGAGGTGTGGTTAACGACAAGGTCCATAATAACCTTCATTCCACGCTCGTGGGCACCGTCCAGCACCTTTTTAAAGGCATCCATTCCACCAAATTCCTCTGCAATATCCAGATAGTCCGAGATATCATAACCGCAGTCTACACCGGGAGAGGGAT
>JAZNWM010000017.1:0-21369 GCA_045593345.1 Eubacteriales bacterium | reverse complement strand
AAGCATTTTATTTGGATATTAGTTATAAATCAAAAAAACAATAATGTCAAAATAATATGAAAGATGAGGAAGTGACACTATATGTCTATCAGAAAGTTCATATCTCTCCTTCTCGCCCTTGCTTCGCTTATCTCGCTTATCGGTATGACGGCGGTGACAGCCTTTGCCGAGGGCGGTGCCATTACCGAGGCTTCGGGCCATTTTGAGTCGGCATACGCCGAATGGACTGCCATCGACGGGGCAGAGGGGTATTACGCATATATCTCGGACGGCTCGGACGGTTGGACACAGCTTGACGATCAGCTTATCCGTCGGTATAAGAGCTTCTGGCGTGTGGACGCCGTCGGTCTTGCCGCCGGCAGCTACCGTATTAAGGTTGTTCCGCTTATCGGCGGTGCGGCTGATGAGAGCAGGGCATTTGTCACCGATAATCTCAACGTTATTCCACACGACCGAAGCGGCTTTGCCTTCGTTAACGGCTCCTCCAGCGGTGCGTACAACGACGACGGAACGCTTAAGAGCGGTGCGGTGGTCGTATACGTCACCGATAAGAATAAGAACAGCGTGACCGCCACCATCGACGGAACCACATATACCGGCATATCCAATATTATCGCACAGAGCGTTGTTAAGAAAACGAGCACGCCTATTGCGGTTCGTTTTATCGGTAATATTACCGACCCCGAGGAGGGCGAGGCCTTTGATAAGGGCGACCTGCTTATCAGCTACGGTAAAAACATCACCCTTGAGGGCATTGGCGAGGACGCGACGGTAAACGGCTTTGGTATCCGCATAAAGAGAAGCTCTGGCATTGAGATCCGTAATCTAGGCTTTATGAACTGCGATTCGGGCGAGGGCGATAACGTGGGACTTCAGCAGGACAACGATCATATCTGGGTTCATAACTGCGACTTTTTCTACGGTGACGCAGGCTCGGACGCCGATCAGGCGAAGGGCGACGGTGCTCTTGATACCAAGACCTCTGCCTATGTCACCCATTCATATAATCATTTCTGGGATTGCGGTAAGGTAAATCTGCAGGGTATGAAGGATGAGAGCGAGGAGAACTACGCTACCTATCATCACAATTGGTACGATCATTCGGACTCCCGTCATCCCAGAGTAAGAACCTGCACCACCCACGTATATAACAACTTCTATGACGGAGTGTCCAAGTACGGCATCGGTGCTACCACGGGCTGCTCTATCTTCTCGGAGGCTAATTACTTCCTGAACACCAAGAACCCGATGCTCTCGTCAAGGCAGGGAACAGACGCCCTGGGTGACGGCACCTTCTCGGGTGAGAACGGTGGTATTATCAAGTCCTTCGGCGACGTTTTCGATAACAGCACTCTTCCTATTTCCTATGCTAACAGCAAGACCAGCTTTGACGCCTACTTTGCCACATCCCGCGAGGATAAGCTTCCCTCCACGGTGACGGCACTTTCGGGTGGATCAAAATACAACAACTTTGACACAGACCCCTCTGTTATGTACGACTATCAGGTGCAGACAGCAGAGGAGGCTATGAACACCGTTAAGAAATACGCGGGACGTATGGGGGGCGGTGATTTCAAGTGGCAGTTCAGCACTGCCGACAACACCGATTACAGCGTTAATCAGGGCTTGAAGGCTGCTCTTGTGGGCTACAAGACTCCCGTGGTTTCCATTGGCGGAATTAACGGCGTTGCAACCGGCTCGGACGGAAACGGCTCTACGGGCGGAAGCAGCGTGGGAGCGGGCGGCGGCTCGTCGGGTGGCAATATTCAGAATCCCGATACGGGTAACGGCGGCTCTGAGGGCGGCTCGGACACAGGCTCGGGCGAGATCTCCTACGATGCGGTAATTCATAATTTTACCGATGACGGTAAGACCTCGGATTTCTTTAAGATCAACGGCACACTCTCTACAGGCAAGGGTACGGTAAGCTATAACGGCCTCACCCTGACGAGATGTCTTAAGATGGAGTCCTCCACCAGCATCAGCTTTACGGCGAAATCCGACGGCACGCTGTTGCTTGTCTTCGTTGAGGAAACACCGAACGCCAAGATAGACGGCGAGAAAACCGTCGGCTCGGACGGAATGATCAGGGTTGAGCTTTCTGCGGGAGCACATACGGTGACCAAGGGAGATACGATGAACCTATTTTATATAGTATTCACTCCCAAGCAGCCCGAGTCCCACGAGCATAGCTTCGTCGATGGTAAGTGCGAGTGCGGCGAGACCGACCCCAATTACAGCACACCCCAAGATCCCGATCCCATACCCGACGATGATACCGACCATGAAGAGCCCGGTATGAACTGCTCTCCTCCCAGCATTTGGGAAAGAATAGCAGCTATTTTCAAGGCAATAGCCGACTTCTTCGCAAGGCTTTTCGGCATAAAGCAGTAATACATTTTTGAGGTTATTATCCGATAACCTTAACCAAATAAAGAAAAGAGGAAATAACAATGAAGCAAGCACAGAAAAAAATGCTCGGTGCAATTTTGGTTTCGGTACTTATCCTTTCTCTCTTTACCGTTCTGGGAGTAAGCTCCTTTGCGGCAGAGGGGGAGATCACCGATGCGTCCGGCTGGTTTGAATCGGCATACGCCGAGTGGTCTGCTGTTTCGGGTGCCGACGGATACAACGCCTACATAGCGTCCGCGGGCTCCTCCGACTGGCAGAGGATCGACGGCGAGCTTATCCGTAGGTATGATAGCTTCTACCGTGTTGATGCCGTTGGTATCAGGGCGGGCGACTATCAGATTAAGATAGTTCCCACGTCGGCGGGAGCAGAGCAGAGCGATAAGGCACTTCTTACCGATACTCTTACGGTTTCTCCCTACGACCGTTCGGGCTATGCTCATTTTAACTATACCGAGGGCGTCGGTGCGTATAAGGACGACGGCACGCTTAAGGATAATGCGATAGTAATCTACGTTACCAACGATAATAAGAATACCGTTTCCGTAACGAGCAAGGACGGTACCACCGTTACCGGTATCGGTAACATCCTCGGCTCTACGGGTATGGACGTTGGCGGCGGTCTTAATGCCAAGGGCGGCAAGGCTAATCAAAACTCCGACATCCTTCGCAAGCTTGCAAACGACGGTACCCCTCTCGTTATCCGTATTATCGGCAGCGTTAAGGGTGCCAGCAGCTCTGCTCTCGCATCTGCGACCTCCGAGATCGACGGCCTTACTCAGTATGACGGCGTTGACTACGGCGGATCTGTTGGTGACAACGGCTTTATGGCACGTATGTCGGGCGGTAAGGACATCACTATCGAGGGTATCGGCTACGACGCTGCCATCGACGGCTGGGGACTTCACTTCATCTGCCAGACCGCAGATTATCAGAACGGCATCGGCAAGAGCTTTGAGGTAAGAAACATCTCCTTCAGAAACGTTCCTGAGGACTGCGTAGGTATGGAGGGACAGCAGGAGGACAGCACCCTTACCGCTCCCGTTGAGCGTTGCTGGATCCATCATTGCACCTTCTACGCTCCCGTGATCACAAATCCTGCCGAGTCTGATAAGGACGGTGGCGACGGTGCCTGCGACTTCAAGCGTGGTCAGTATTTCACCAACTCCTACTGCTACTATAACGGATATCATAAGACCAATCTGGTCGGCTCCTCCGACTCCTCGCTCCAGTATCATCTGACCTATCATCACAACTACTGGAAGGACTGTGAGTCCCGTGGACCTCTCGCACGTCAGGCGAATATCCATATGTATAACAACATCTTCGAGGGACAGACCTCCTACTGTATGAACCCCAGAGCAAATGCATATATCTTCTCTGAGTATAATATGTTCCTCAAGTGTAAGAATCCCGTGCAGGTAAAGTCGGGTGCGGTCAAGAGCTACAACGACTCCTTCGCAAGCTGTATTGAGGATAACGATGCAACCGTCGTAACCGACAGAGCTACCAAGGTATCCTCGGGCAACAAGTACGCGAGCTTTGATACCGACGCATCCTTAAGCTATATTCCCTCGGGTGATTATATCATCCAGGAGAGCATCTCCGAGATGCGTGCTACGGTTATCGCATACGCAGGTACTCAGAAGGAGAATATTACCTCTCCTGCGGATACTAACGCCTCCGTGATCCCCACAGATCGCTATCCTACAGCGGCGGTTTCGCTCGATTACGTAAAGGATATTAACAACAAGTATATTACATCCACCTCCGGCACCTACGACAATATCGTATTCAACGTCAAGAAGGTAGCATCCGACTGTATCACCGTCGGCGGCACTGCCAACGACTGCGACATCGTATTCTTCGTTGATACCGAGGTTAACGTCTCTATGACCGCGGTTTCGGGAACCTACCTTCCCGTGCTCTGTAATGCATACGGCGAGGAGATCATTACCGGTACGGGCAGTGCGTCTAACCTTCCATCAGGCTTCTACTTCATCCAGTCGGGCGGATATGACGTTGGCGGCGGAAAGTATAAGGAATCCAAGCTTTCAAGGCTTGAGATCTATGCGGTTGATCCCAACGCTTCGCCTAATCCCATCACTCCTCCCCCCGCAACCGATCCCGACCAGGGCGGAAACGGCGGCACAGGTGACGGCGGCAATACAGGTAGCGGTGGTAACACAGGTGACGGCGGTAACACCGGCGGTGGAAGCGTAAATATCCCTGTTGGCAGCTATACTCACAATATTACCGAGAACGGCACCACCGATCCGAACGGCTTCTTTACTCTCGTTGGCTCCACCTCCGACTCTAAGGGTGAGGTTGTCTTCAACGGACTTACTCTTACAAAGTGCCTTAAGGTAGGCAGCAGCTCGTCCATAAGGCTTACTGCTCCTGCAGACGGTAAGGTTACTCTCGTGTTCAATCCCTCCTGTGCAGGAAATACTCTTAAGATCAACGGCGGTGACGCTATTGCAATTCCCTCGAACGGTCTGTTCGAATTTGAGGTAAAGGCAAACACCTCCTACGAGGTTCTGAAGGTGAAGAGTGAAAGCTTCCTTTACTATCTCGTTTATACTCCCAACAACGCACATACACATAATTATATTGACGAGGAAACCAAGGAGGCAACCTGCACCGAGGCCGGCCTTATCACCTACACCTGCGAGTGCGGTGACAGCTACACCGAGACCGTAGCGGCGAGGGGACACAGCTTCGTTGACGGCTTCTGCGTGGACTGCGGTATTGACGATTCCTCCTATAGCGAAAAGCACGCCATCACCTACGACGGTCTTGACGGCTGGCTTCTTGAGGGCTTTGCTCCCACCGAGGCGGCAGAGGGCGAGCGTGTAGTTCTTCGTACCGATCCCATAATGGATGCCGACCTTGAGCTTTATGCCAACGGCGTGAAGCTTCAGCAGACCCACGCTGATGCGGATTATTGGGAATACGTATTCGTAATGGGCGACGGCGACGTTGTTATTACGAAGAAGATCGTAGAGGGCTTCCTTCCCGCTCCCGAAGGCCCCACCTCGGGAACTCATATCTTCGAGGCATCCGACGTTGAGCTCGGTGCTGACAAGGATTCTATCGCGGCGGGCACAAGCTATGCTGACGGCCTCTTCATCATTGAGGGCAACGTTATCAAGCGTGTTGACGACGGTGCTGAATTCGTCAAGTCTATTGAGATCGCGAAGGATCTTAAGGGTGCCGTTGTATTCACCATCGGTGCGGATGCAAGGGTGACCATCGTGATAAGCTCTACGGGTGGCTCTAACACCTCTGCCTTCGCTATCGTAGACGAGAGCGACAATATCATCAAGAATCTTGAGGGCGTTGACACCGTATACGGCAGTATGGATTCGAGAATTACCGTCACCTACGAGCTTTCGGCAGGTAAATATAAGATCGTTTCTCCCAACCACTCGGAATACGATCGCGGCGTTCGTCTCTATAGCGTTACCGTATATCTTGGCGGCGAGGATAATCCCGGCGAGGACAATCCCGGCGAGGACAATCCCGGTGAAGATAACCCCGGTGAAGATAACCCCGGCGAGGATAATCCCGGCGAGGATAACCCCGGTGAAGACAATCCCGGCGAGGACAATCCCGGTGAGGAAAATCCCGGTGAGGACAATCCCGGCGAGGACAATCCCGGTGAGGAAAATCCCCCTGTGGAGAATCCTCCTGTAGAGAATCCCCCCGTGGATGATACTCCCAACGAGGAGCCCGAGGAGGAGCTTAACTTCTTCCAGAGAATCTTCAAGGCAATTGCAGATTTCTTCAGAATGATCTTCAGCATTTTCAAGAAGAAGTAATTTAATAGCGATTTGGCAGGGGTGCTTATACCCCTGCCTTTTTTATTTTTTTGAAAAAAATAACAAGAAAGACGGTATAGTCCGATGGGTTAATTACTTTTTGTTGACAAGGTATTTAGCCGTGTGTTATAATGAAATAAAATATATAGGGAGAATGATATGAAAATTAATAAAACGGATATATTTAGAGGAAGTTTAATTGCATCAATAATGCACGCAATTATGACTAATAAATATCCCGATTTATCATATGAGCAATCATGGGATGAGTCAAATTATTCAATACAAAACTCATCGGGATTACGTGGTACTATAACATTTTGTTCTGAATTTTGCATAGGTGCTATACGTAATGATAATTATTCAGTTACAAATAGCGAATATGGGATTCAACAATATATGAATGGTTTTCCCCTTAATGTGATTCAAAAAGCCAACGAAGAAACACTACAATATTTATTAATAAACAAAAACGGGATCATTGTGCCATGTGTGACAAGCGTTTTTTGGGCAGATGAAAATAATATCCATTTTGAAAAAAGGTTTATTGAAAATATAAAAAGAGATTTTTCTCTTCTGGAGGATATATTATTGCCAGAAAAAGAAGCAATCGATAAATGGATAAATTATTATGAAATGAATTCCGATGCAATACAATTGTTTAATGAAATATATCAATTTAAAACAAGGGATTTTGCAGCGAAAATGATTTTAAGTGAAAAACAGAAAAAACTCATTCCCGGAGCTTCAATTAATAGTGAATGTATTGAATCATTAATGGAATTAAACATTTTTCTTGATTAAGAGAGGGGATTTATGGAAAGCAAACCTTTAATAAAAATTGAATTCGTTCTTACAAAAAAAGATGAGTTAGATTTTGATAGAGAAAAAATATCGCAATTGCTTCAAATTACACCGTCAAGATCCTCATCGCCTGTTTTAAGTAAGGGTACTGTGCGTTGTGATGATTATCGTACCACTAAAGACGCATTTAAGGGAATAACAATTGTGAACGAGGGAAATCAGCCATATTCGTTAACAATAAATGCTTCTTGGAGCAAGGATGTTGTTTTAAAATCGTGGTCTATAGAAGATGTTTTGGGAAAATTAGTAGAAGAACTTTACGGAAAAGAAAAGATTATAGTAGATATGTGTAAAGAAAATAATCTTTTTGTATCTGTAATATTTAGAATTTATGTTACAGACGAAATTTTTCCTGAAATATCTCTTTCAAAAGAAAGTATAGATTATCTTTGTTCACTGGGAGCCTGTGTTGATTTCGATATACAACCTCAATAATTGCAATATGGTAATGTAAATGTAAGTGGAGTTGATATCTTTTACAATTATTTTACAAGGGACACAAATTGGATAAGTGTCGGAACTTATCGTCCGATAAAATAAAAAGAGAGGATTGTTATGGTAAACAACACATTTTTAGAGGGGATTTACAAAGATGCGGTTATTTTCTTCTTGGAAACTATGGAAGAAAATATCAGTGATATAGTAGAGAAATTACCTGTAAATTACGATGATTTGTTACAACAAATTAATAGTGCAACTATTGCCATAGAAAGCACACCTTATTATTGCATTATGAAGTTTTATCATAACGGAGTTTATGAAGATTTTTATGATAAAACTATTGAGATTCAGGTTGTACATGAAAACTTTCCGCCAATAGTATTTCACATGTATTTAAAGAATGGCGTGTTATATGAATTTGAATATTTTAAAGCTGATTCAAGCGAAATGTATAATGAAGAACTTTTTATTGGTGACATTATAATTGAGATATATTAGTTGCAAATAAATTAAGGTTATAAAAGGAGCTATCTCACGCGAGATAGCCCTTTCTTTTTATAAAGCTCGCATACGCCTTTGTGACTTTATCACAGACGGATCGCCGATTTGCTGGTATAATGTACTCACAAAACAAAAAAACAATCAAAGAAAAGGAGAAACAATATGTCAGCTATAAGACTTAACAACGATAATTTTGAGAAGGTAAGAAGCAATTCCGGTATCTCTCTTCTTGACTTCTATGCAGACTGGTGCGGCCCCTGCCGTATGGTGCTTCCCCTTGTGGATGAGATCGCGTCCGAGAGGGATGATATCCTTGTCGGCAAGATAAACGTAAACGACAACCCCGAGCTTGCACGCGAATTCGGTGTTATCAGCATCCCCACGCTCATCGTAATGAAGGACGGTGAGATCATCAATCGCTCCAGCGGAGCAAAGAACAAGGCGAAGATACTTGAGATGCTTCCCGCGTAAAAAACGAAACAGCTTCTTTGGATTTGGAAGCTGTGCTTTCAAAAAAAGGACGATGAGTTGAACTCATCGTCTTTTTTGTCGCTGAACATAATAAATTAATGTTGCTTTACAGCAATCCTTTGGAGCTTTTATTAATTTTAAATAAATATTTTACCAAATCTTACTGTCAAATTTAGGGCATTCACAGGGTTCGTACGGCGGCTGCTTGTATATGTAGGATAAATCCTTTTTGCAAGAGCGCTTTTCTGCGTTGAAGAAACGGCAATTTGAACAACAGGTATCTCTTCTTTTTTTATCGTCCTTGAGAGTCCCTATATAATCTTTTAAAAATCCCATTCTAATTACCTCCCTTTATCGCTTTTTATAATCGTATTTGGGGCAATCGGTTACACTATACGGGTCACGTTTACACATAATTCTAAAATCGGACGGTGCCCAAGGATTACTACATTTATACATTCCGTCGCTGTAATAAACGTGAAAACACTTTTTGCAGCAACGATCACTTGTTATAGGAGCTTCGTGTTTATCGATTTCACTTAAAAATTCAAATAATCCCATGTTTTATTCCTCCCAAAAAAGATGTTAAAAATATTATAATACATTTTTAAAAAGATGTCAAGAGTATGAAAAAAATAATTAAAAAATAAAATCGCTTAATTAGTAAAAAAATTACGTTGCAATACTGCGGAGCTTCTTTTTATCGATAATCTTAATGCCCTCGCTTCTTGAAGCGGTGAGAATTCCCTCCGAGGCAAAGTATTTCAGCATTCTTGACACGACCTCGCGGGCGGAGGACATATATTTTGCTATCTGCTCGTGAGTCAGCTTTACCGTATCGCCGCCGCTTTTGGATATCTCGTCAAGCAGGAAGATGGCAAGACGCTTGTCCATACTCATACACAGAATCTGTTGCATAACCCACATAATATCCGAGAAGCGGGAGAGGGCGGTCTCGTAGGTGAATATCTTCACCTCGTCGGATTTTTGCCATACGCCCTCGTAGGCACAGCCGCCGACGATAACACACTCGGTATCCTCCTCGGCGTCGATAAATACGTCGAAGGTCAGGGTGTCCAGCACGCAGGATGCCGAGAAAATGCACATCTCACCCGGGAAAAGACGGTAGAGAGTGACCTCCTTGCCCTCGTCGGAGAGGAGGTATAGCCTGAGGCAGCCGCTCTTGATAAGTATAACTCCCGTACATTCGCCACCGTCGTGGATGTTTGCACCGCGGTTAAATTTTACTCGGATGGAGGATTTTACGAAGGTATCCTTGTCCCAGTCGCTCAGCCCATCCCAGAAGGGAAAGGCATCGGAAAATAATTTTACAAGCTCGTCGTTCATTTTAATCTATGGCTATCTCATCACCCGAGGAGAGATAGCTTATCCTTTTTATATATTTTGTAAGAAATTCATACTGTGTATATCCCGTACAGTGGCAGGTATAGTATTCGCATCCCGATGCGTCAAGCCGTCTGCCAAGTGCGGCAAGACGGTCGTCGGCGGGCATATCCATAAGATGAAGGCCGCCTATAAGCACGTCGGGGCGAAAATGCTCGGCAATAGCCTCTATCCCCTTGTGTGAGCAGCCGCTGACAAGCACCCTTTTTTCGTCCTCTATCGTAAGATACATCTCGTGATCAAAGGCGTCCGGGATAATCCTGCCGTCGACCATTCGTCCGAGGTGCGTGGGTGCCGTGGGCGGTGTGTCAAGCCCCCTGAGATATAGCCCGCCGCCAATCGAAATATCGCCCTCCACGAGGGTAATACGCCTGCTTTCACGAAGGGCGGGATCAAGTCCGATGTATCTGTTGCCGTTGTAATAGGGGAGAAATGCCGCCTTGTGAATATATATCGGGGCCGTATCGTTGATTTCGATAAATTTTGCAAGGCCGCCGCCGTGATCATAATGACCGTGGGAGATTATTGCAATATCCACCGCACTAAGATCTATACCGAGTCTTACCGCATTTTCATAAAAAAGCTCGTCCTGTCCCATATCGAACAGAATCCTCCTGCCCCGAGCCTCGATGTACAGCGAAAGACCGTGACGGGCGACGATGTCATCACGCCGCGAGGTGTTTTCTACAAGAACGGTTATTTTCATAGATCCACCTCCAAATTACAATATATGGATATTATAACACTTATTAATAAATATGTCAATTTAGATATTTTTTATTTTTTTATAAATTTTTTTAAAAAAATGTGACAAAGTCACAGTTTTTTCGGATTTTTTGTGCTATAATGTAAATGTAAAACAAAAAAACATCCGATGGAGGAATAAAATATGTCTAAAACCAAATTCTATATCTGTGAAAAGTGCGGTAATCTCGTTGAGAAGATCGATGACTCTGGCGTTCCGATGGTATGCTGCGGTCAGAAGATGACTCCCGTTGAGGCGGGCACCGTTGAGGCAAGCCGTGAGAAGCACATCCCCGTTGCCACCGTAGAGGGCAACACCGTTACCGTAGTAGTAGGCTCGGTAGAGCATCCTATGGCAGAGGAGCACTCTATCCTCTGGATCGAGCTTAAGACCGACAGAGGCGTGCAGAGAAAGCACCTTAATCCCGGCGAGGCTCCTGTAGTAAGATTTGCACTTGACGGCGAGACACCCCTTGAGGTGTATGCGTACTGCAACCTTCACGGCCTCTGGAAAACCGATATTTAATCAAACGTAAACCGAACATAACAGATAGGAGAAATAATATGAACGAAAGAGTACACGAGCTGTTGAACGATCAGATCAACAAGGAGCTTTATTCCGCATATCTTTATCTTGATTTTTCCAACTATTTCAAGCGTGTGGGCCTTGACGGCTTCGCAAATTGGTATTATATCCAGGCACAGGAGGAGCGTGACCACGCTATGCTCTTCTATCAGTATCTGCAGAACGAAAATCAGATAGTTACTCTTAAGGCTATTGATAAGCCCGACAAGAAGCTTGACGGCCATATGGCTGTTCTTGAGGCAGGCCTCGAGCACGAGAAGTACGTTACCTCGCTTATTCACGACATTTATGCCGAGGCGTATAAGATCCACGATTTCCGTACTATGCAGTTCCTTGACTGGTTCGTAAAGGAGCAGGGAGAGGAGGAAACCAACGCCAACGATATGATCACCAAGATGGAGCTTTTCGGATCCGATCCCAAGAGCCTCTATATGCTTAATCAGGAGCTTGCGGCAAGAGTTTACTCCGCACCCAGCCTGGTTTTATAAGAAAATAACAGGGCGGGGAAACCCGCCCTTCTGCCTTTGGTAAAGGCGAAAGGATTTTTTATGGAATTGGTATTACTCACCGCCCTGGGAGTGGGCGGTGCCACCGTTATCGGTGCGTTGATCGGCTTTGCATTTAAAAATATATCCCACAAATTTTCGGATATTATACTTTCCTTTGCGGCGGGAGTTATGCTGGCTGCGGCGGTGCTGGGACTCATTATCCCGTCGGTAGAGCGAGGTATGGATTACGGCATCGGCATCGCACTTCTCATTACCGTTGCGGGAATATTCGTCGGTGCCCTTGCCCTGAACCTCGTGGACAGGATCGTCCCCCATCTTCACGCCCTGGCGGGAGTGGAGAGCGAGGAGCATCATAATAAGGGACTGTCCAAGGTGCTGCTGTTCGTTATGGCGATAGCCATACATAATCTGCCCGAGGGAATTGCGGCGGGCGTCGGCTTTGGCTCGGGTGATCCTGCCGACGTGGCGGGTGCTATGGTTATTGCGGGCGGTATTGCCCTGCAGAATATTCCTGAGGGTATGGTTATTATCGCACCGATGCTGGCGGCGGGTGTAAGCAAAAAACGCACTCTGCTTATTGCCGCCCTGACGGGTGTCGTAGAGATCGTCGGCACGCTTGTCGGCTACCTTGCGGTAAGCATATCTGTGGTGATCCTGCCCTTCGCACTTGCCTTTGCGGGCGGAACGATGCTATACGTTATCTCGGACGAGATGATTCCCGAAACCCACGCCCACGGCTCCCAGCGAGGTGCAACCTACGCCCTGCTGTGTGGATTTTCCTTGATGCTGTGTATGGATTTTCTCCTGGGATAGAAAACTGACGAAAGCTCAACATTGTCTTTATCTATTGAATTTTGTTGACGTTTATGCTATAATCGTCACATAACCCCGAGAGGAGAATGACAACTATGCAGAAATCAGACAAAGCAATCGAGATCATCCGTGCGGTGAAATTCACCCTTATATCCATCAGTGCGGGCGTGATACAGATCGGCTCCTTCACCCTTCTTTACGAGGCTCTGAAGCTTAAATATTGGCTCGCATATCTCGTCAGCCTTTTGCTTTCTATAATCTGGAATTTCACCATCAACCGTAAGTTTACCTTCAAGTCTGCCACCAACGTGCCGAAGGCAATGGCACAGCTGCTCGGCTTCTACGCCGTATTTACACCCACCACGATGCTGCTCGGACAGTGGGTAGAGGGTATGGGCGTTCACGGTATCGTGGTCGAGGCGGTGACTATGCTGCTTAACTTCGTTTTGGAGTTCCTCTTCTGCCGCTTCGTCATCTATCGCGATTCTCTTGATACCGCGGTAAAGGTGGAGGACGCTCGGAGGAGCTCAAGCGAAAAAACCGAATAAAACAAAAAAAGCCGCTGACGTATGCGGCTTTTTTTAACAATCGGCGACTGAAATCCGAAACAAAAAGGCTATATTTACAAAAAAAGCAAGAAATGGTAAAAAATTCGTGATATAATATAAGAAAAAGCAACAAGGAGATATGACAATGAATGACGACCGTTCTTTAATTGACAAGACCGCCCGCGGTATGATGCAGATGCTGAACGACAGCGGTGCTATGGATATGCTTATCGACCAGACCAAGCGAATGATGTGGTCGGTTGTGGAATATAAGGAAATGCAGATGCTTTACACCTGTGCGATGAAGGAGATCAGGACTAAGCTTGAGGTGCTGGACTGCGAATTCAAGCTGAAGCATAAGCGTAATCCCATAAGCTCCATTACCTCCCGTCTGAAAAGGACCGAGAGCGTTTTTGAGAAGCTTATCCGCCGTAAAATTCCCGTAGGTCTTGACAGCATCAGGGAGAATATCCACGATATTGCGGGGGTCAGGGTTATCTGTCCCTACGTTGACGATATCTACCTTATTGCCGACGCACTTCTTAACCAGGATGACGTCACCCTTATCGCCAAGAAGGATTATATTGAAAACCCGAAGCCAAACGGCTATCGCAGCCTGCATCTTATCCTGTCCATACCCGTCTTTCTCTCTGACGCAAGGCAGGACGTGAAGGTGGAGGTGCAGATTCGCACCATTGCGATGGACTATTGGGCGAGCCTCGAGCATCAGATGAAGTATAAGAAGGAGATTCCCGACGCCGATTTTGTCAGCGACGAGCTTCGTCTCTGTGCCGAGAGCCTTGCCGACATTGACCGCCGTATGATAGACCTTCGCCGTCGCATCGACGCGGCAGAGGATATTCAGAGCGAGGACGACGAGCTTATTGACAGACTGCGTAGGCTTGATCTGCCAATTTGATGCTGAATTCAGAATTCAGAATGCAGAATGCAGGTTATGATTTACTATTATTTTGGAGATTTGCAAAAGGTAAAATGCAAAATAAACAACCGCCCAAGGCTTAGCCAAAGGCGGTTTTTGTTATGTTTAGTTTACAAAAATGCAAATTCTACGTTTTTTGGATGGCAAAAGCCATTTTTAAAATCACTTTCTGTAGAAGGTGTTGCCACCGATAAACTCGCGGACGAGAGATGTGGGCGGGATCTCAAAGTCAACGTCTGCCTCGTGGACGAAGTTCAGCACCTTTACCACCGAGCGAACCTGGTCGTAGCACTCGTCGGAGGGCTCAATGTCGGTAAGCAGGGGGAAGATGTGCTTCTTCAGTACGGCAAGCTCGTAGAGGGTAGAGCTGTTGAATATAACGTCGGCGTTCTCCTGGAAGGGATAGATCCACTTTTCCTCGCCAGCTCTTACCGACTGCCACATATCAAGGGTGTGTGCCACCGACGAGCCGCGTGTTTCGTAGTCACGCACGATGCGGCGGAGAAGCCTGAGATAGCTTGAGGGAATGCGGTTATGGTCATCAAGATTAAGGGGCAGAAGGGGTGTTACGAACAGACGGAACACAAGGGAGGAATCAAGCCCCTCGGGAAGAAGGACGGGATTCATCGCGTGAAGGCCCTCTACTATAATAACCGACCTCTCGTCAAGGCGAAGCTTGTGGCCCAGCCATTCGCGGCGTCCACGCTTGAAGCTGAAGGAGGGAAGTTCTACCTCCTCGCCCCGAAGCAGCATCTCAAGATGCTGGCCGAAAAGCTCGGTGTCAATGGTGTTGATGTGCTCAAGGTCAACCTTACCGTCGGGGCCGGGCTCGATCTTGTCGCGGTCTACGTAGTAGTCGTCAAGGCTCATAAGTATGGGCTTCTTGCCGTGAACGCGAAGCTGGGTGGAGAGCCTGTTTGCCGAGGTGGTCTTACCCGACGAGCTGGGGCCCGCCAGCATAACCGCCCTTGCACCCCTGCGGCATATCTCGTCCGCAATGGCCGAGAATCTCTTCTCGTGAAGTGCCTCGTTGATACGGATAAGCTCTCTTATTCTGCCGTTGTCAACAAGCTCGTTAAGGTCGGCAACCGTCTCGCATTCCATAAGCTCGCCCCACTCCTTACCCTCGTTGCATACGGCGAACAGGTTGGGCTGCTCTCTGTACTGAGATACGCGGTCGGGGGATTTCTTCTGCGGGAATACGAAGATAAAGCCCTCCTCGGCCTCCAGAATATCGTAGGAACGCAGGTATCCCGTAGAGGGTGCGACCTCGCCGTAGAAGTAGTCGGCATAGTCGCCGTGCTGATACATATCAAAGGTGTCAATGGTACGGTAGGACAGCAGTCTTGCCTTGTCCTCCTGGCCGTTGTTTTTATAATATTCAATCGCATCCTTCGTGCTGACTCTGTGACGGAGCAGGGGAATGTCCTCCTCCACTATCTTATCGACTCTCTCGCGGAGAAGCTCGGCAGAGAAGTCGGGAGCACCGCTTACCTTAATATAAAGTCCGCTGCCTACGGTAAAGCTCATAGTAGCCTCCGCCTTGGGCCAGAGCTGCTCGATGGCGAGGAAGAGGACGAACTGTGCAGTTCTGGTATACACCTCGCTGCCTGCCGCGTCGGAATATCTGACGAGACGAACGACACCGCCCGATGCGGCAACCGCCTCCCTCACTCTCTCGGAGTCGGGGCGAACATCCTTCTCGCGAAGGGGGATGTAGTTAAGTGTGAATATATCACCGCCGATCTTCGCGGCGATGGGATCGGTGGACAGCCTTCCCGTCACGAGCCCCATCTCTCTGATTATGTCAAGCAGGGATTGGTCGGCACGGGGCGTTACCTCACGTCCGTCTATTATAAGCTTCATATCTTACCTTCCTCTTTCTCTTTATCACTTTCATCATATGCGTCTGCCTCGGCATTCTTGATAGCCGGGGCGACTTTTCTTTCCTCGCGGATAATTCGCATCAGCTGCACGCCGTTTATCAGGATCAGCGAGCCGTTAAGCACCACGACGGGCATCGTGTTTACACAGATGGCGTATATAAGGCTGATAAATCCGCCCGCCATATTTACCGCTCTGAGCCATTTTATATCCCTCATTACGAAGGACAAAAGGACCAGTGCCGTTCCTATATATCCAAATATTTCAAGTGCAATATCCCAGTTCATAAATAAAAAAACCTCCTAAAATGTACTACGTGAAATTCGGTAGTTAACCATTTTCGGCGGTTTGTAGAAACGCTTGCCCATATCGCAATCATATACCAAAGCAGGCGTATTATATCACAATATGCACAAAAAGTCAATAGCTTTTATTCTGAAAATGTGAATAATGTGTAAAAAAAGGACTGCCGCGGTAAAAAAACGGCAGTCCTGTAAATGTTATATTGAAAGAAGCCTTGGCAGTCTTACTGCCAGTCTACCACGTTTACCCAGCTCATAAGCAGCTCCTTTTCCTCAGCCTTACCCTTTACAGACTGGGATGCGGCTACGATGGGCATCCATTTTTCTACGTACTGTCTTGCGGTGTCACTCTTCTTACAGAAAAGACGAAGGTAGCTTTCCGCCGCCTCCTCATCTCCCGACAGCCTGAAGGTAAGGTAGGTTCTCGCCGCGTCGGCCGATGCGTTGCCCTGGGTTGCGTGAGCCCAGTCAATAACGTAGGGGGTGCCGTCCTCGGTGATAATGACGTTGGAGGGACAGAGGTCCCCGTGACAGAGCTTGTTGTGCTTTGGCATACCCTCAAGGCGGGTGTGAAGCTCGTATCTCACCGTCGCATCAATAGACGAGGAGGATATTTTGCGGTGCATCTTGTCCTTCAGCTTGGTAAGGAGGGGGCAGGTGTGCTGATGTATGGACAGCTGTATATCCACCAGCATAGTGAGGTATTCCTCACGCCTTTCGGGATGCTCCTTCATAAGCTGGGAGAGGGTCTTGCCCTCGATAAAGTCGGTCACGATAGCCCACTTTCCGTCTACGACGGTTACCTCGCGGATGGCGGGCAGATTAAGGCCTGTGCCCTCTACTCTCGCCTGGTTAAGTGCCTCGTTCAGCACGTCGGCCTTTGAGAAGCCCTCGCTGAATACCTTGATACAGCGGTCGCCGTCGCGATAGACGGTCTTGTTCGGTCTTTCGGCAACAATATAATCGAAATTCATTTTTTACTCCTCTCTTTCGCCCTTGTGATTGCTGTGAAGTGCGGTTTTTGCCTTGTCAAATTTTACGTTGGTCAGGTGGGTGTTGGGCATCTGTTGCTCTGTGAAGTGCCTGCCGTAATATGCGTTAAGGTACATCTGTCTGATCTCGCTGATAAGGGGATATCTGGGATTTGCACCGGTGCACTGATCGTCAAATGCCTGCTCGCACATCTCGTCAAGGCTGGCGAGGAAGGTTGCCTCGTCAATACCGTAGTCCTTGATTCGTGCCTTGATGCCTACCCTTGCCTTCAGCTTGTTGATGGCCGAAATAAGATTTTCCACCTTGTTTTGTGTCTTTCTGCCTCCAAGACCGAGATGGTCTGCGATCTCTGCATATCTCTGCATCGTCTTGGGGTGGTCGTACTGGGAGAAGGTACCCATCTTTGCGGGAGAATCGGAGGAGTTAAAGCGGATAACCTCCTCGATCATAAGTGCGTTCGCTACGCCGTGGGGCAGGTGGTGGAAGGCACCGAGCTTATGTGCCATAGAGTGACATACGCCGAGGAACGCATTGGCGAAGGCCATACCTGCTATGGTAGCCGCGTTTGCCATCTTCTCTCTTGCGACAACGTCGCTCTCGCCTCTGTCATAGGCTCTGGGAAGATATTCAAAGATGGTCTTAAGAGCACCTAAGCTCAGGCTGTCGGTATAATCGGTGGCAAGCATCGATACGTATGCCTCAAGTGCGTGGGTGACCGCATCAATGCCCGATGCGGCAGTAAGTCCCTTGGGTGCGGACATATGATAGTCGGTGTCAATAATAGCCATATCCGGCAGCAGCTCGTAATCGGCAAGGGGATATTTCACACCGCTCTCACCGTCGGTAATAACCGCGAAGGGCGTTACCTCCGAGCCAGTTCCTGCCGAGGTGGGAATTGCGATGAAGTAGGCCTTCTCACCCATCTTGGGGAAGGTGTAGATCCTCTTGCGGATATCGATAAATCTCATCGCCATATCCATAAAGTCTACCTCGGGATGCTCGTAAAGCACCCACATTATCTTAGCCGCGTCCATAGCCGAGCCACCGCCAAGGGCGATAATGGTATCGGGCTTGAAGGCGGACATCTGTCTTGCACCCTCCTCTGCGTTTGCCAGGGTGGGATCGGGCTGTACGCCCCAGAAGGAGGCGTGGGCGATGCCGAGGCTGTCAAGCTTGTCGGTGATGGGCCTTGTATATCCGTTCTCGTAAAGGAAGCTGTCGGTGACGATAAATACACGCTTCGCATTCCTTACGGTCTTAAGCTCGTCGAGAGCAACGGGCAGACAGCCCTTTTTGATATATATCTTCTCGGGTGTTCTGAACCACAGCATATTTTCTCTCCTCTCGGCAACCGTCTTGATGTTGATAAGGTGCTTTACACCTACGTTTTCGGAAACGCTGTTTCCTCCCCAGGAGCCACAGCCCAGGGTGAGAGAGGGAGGCAGACGGAAGTTGTAAAGATCGCCGATACCGCCCTGTGCCGCAGGGGTGTTAACAAGAATACGGCAGGTCTTCATACGGCTTGCAAAGCGGGAGAGCTTATCGGTCTCTACCATCTCGTTGATGTAGATAGAGGATGTGTGTCCGTATCCGCCGTCGGCAATAAGTCTGTCCGCCTTGTCGAGTGCATCGTCAAAGCTTTCGGCCTTATACATTGCAAGGACGGGGGACAGCTTCTCGTGGGCGAATTCCTCGCTGATATCCACGCTCTCAACCTCACCGATAAGGATCTTTGTGCCAACAGGTACCGTCACGCCAGAAAGCTCGGCAATGCGGTAGGCACTCTGACCTACGATCTTCGCGTTAAGGCCGCCGTTGATAATAATTGTTTTCCTAACCTTGTCAAGCTCGTCGTCCTTCAGGAAATAGCAGCCCCTGTCATAGAACTCCTCCTTTACAGCCTCGTATACGTCGTGAAGGACGATTACCGACTGCTCGGAGGCACAGATCATACCGTTGTCGAAGGTCTTGGAGTGAATGACCGAGCTTACCGCAAGGCGAATATCCGCGGTGCTGTCAATAATTGCAGGGGTGTTGCCCGCACCTACGCCGATGGCAGGCTTGCCCGAGGAATACGCCGACTTTACCATACCGGGGCCGCCGGTAGCCAGGATAATATCGGCCTCCTTCATTACGGTGTTGGTCATTTCAAGCGAGGGTGCATCTATCCAGCCGATAATTCCCTCGGGTGCTCCCGCCTTTACCGCCGCCTCAAGCACTACCCTTGCCGCCGCGATGGTAGAGCCCTTTGCTCTGGGGTGGGGGCTGATAATGATACCGTTTCTCGTCTTAAGGGCGAGAAGAGTCTTGAAGATTGCCGTAGAGGTGGGGTTGGTGGTGGGAATAACCGCTGCAATTACTCCGATAGGCTCGGCGATCTTCCTGATGCCTGCCGCCTTGTCCTCTTCAATAACGCCGCAGGTCTTGGTGTCCTTGTATGCGTTGTAAATATACTCTGCCGCGTAGTGATTCTTTATCACCTTGTCCTCGACAATACCCATACCGGTCTCCTCGGCCGCCAGCTTTGCCAGACTTATTCTCGCTCTGTCTGCCGCACTCGCCGCTGCGAGAAAGATTTTGTCAACCTGCTGTTGGGTGTAGGTGGCAAAGATCTTCTGTGCCGCCCTGATTCTTCCGATAGCCCGCTCAAGAGCCTCGGGACTGTCAACTGCTTCGTAAACTACCTTGTCTTCCATATTTTTTTCTCCTGTATATGTGGATTTATAATTTTTAATGTAGTGAGATTTGTTATATTTAATAATGTGTATTTGATATTTAACAATGTGGATTTGTCATCTTTAACAATGTGGGCTTGTTATCCTTAATCACTTGGATTTGTTAATTAGCGAGAAGCCATCATTCACCCCTTGCCTTATTAACGCTACTCATTGTTAAAACTTTAACATTCTTTGTTAATATTTTAACACACTCGAGCAAAAAAGTAAATTGGCAAAATACATAAAGATAAAAAATTTTAACCCCGCATATATGTTATTTTTTACAAAAGGGAAGGGGATTGATTAAATGTAGAGTTTAGAATGCAGAACCTGAGCAGCGGTTTATTAACACTAACATAGTGCGGCTGCTCGGTGCCTGGTTAAATGCAGAGTTCAGAATGCAGAATGCAAAATGCATAATTAGATTGAAAGTCGAAATTCGAAATGATTTTTTCAAATACAAAGAGGCTATCCCGAAAAACTGAGACGGCCTCTTTTTTTGTGTGTTATTCTTATTTTTCACATTTTTCACAAGCTTATTTTTTTGTTCGCTCTTATTTGTCATCCCGAAATTGCGTTTTTTTCCCGAAGACTATACCAATGCCTGAGGGATCTCCCGTTCCGAACCGCCTGCAAGTCAAGACCTTTTGCAAGGATGAAAGGCTCCCTCCGTCATACTCGAAAATCTCGTATGACACCTCCCTCCGCAGGGAGGCTTTTCCATTTGCCAGAGTATGAATTTGCGAAAGGCTCCCAAACCGAGATCCCTCGTTTATGCTCTTCGTCTTCGTTTTCAATTCCTACCGTTCGGGATGACAGCCTATGATTTTCATAAGTAAAGCAGCCTTTTGCTTTCCTGTTTTGCCAAGACCGAAGCAGTCAAGTATATTCTATCGGTCGGAAATACCAAAGCCGTAAAGGACAAAAAGAAAAAGGGCAGCAAAGCTACCCTTTTATATAGTTTATTTTTTATTCTGCTTTTGTGGCATCTCCTATGCTCGCCTTTGTGGACTCGTTGCCGTATTTATCGACGGCGGCCTTGTTTTTCTCGCCGTGGGTGAGGCATCCCGCACCTCCGATGCATCCACCGACACAGGCCATACCCTCAATGAAGTTTGAGTCAAGGACTCCCTTGCTCTTCTTAAGCAGAGCCATTCTGCAGGCCTCAATACCGTCGCAAACAGCAGGTCTTACCTCAAAGTCAATATTCTGCTCGGCTATTGCCTGACCGCAGGCCTCGCTGAGACCGCCGACGCGGGCGAATATTCTGCCGAAGTAGGAGGCGTTGTCAAGCTCGCCGTCCTCAAGTGAGGTAATATCAATATCGCGGCTGTCGTACAGTGCCTGAAGCTCCTCAAAGGTAATTACCACGTCAACGAAGGGCTTTACCTCATCAAGCTGTGCCTCCGCCTTCTTGGC
>JAZNWM010000016.1:0-2544 GCA_045593345.1 Eubacteriales bacterium | reverse complement strand
ATCTTAAGATTATGGCAAAGGATTTCGGCGTACCGATCATTTGCTGTGCCCAGCTTAACCGTGGTACAGAGTCCCGTCCGGGAGCAGGCAAGCGTCCTACTCTTGCAGACCTTCGTGACTCGGGCTCTATCGAGCAGGATGCGGATATCGTTCTCTTCCTCTATAGAGATGAGTATTATAAAAACATCAGCGGCACCGAGGCTGATCCCGAGGCGGCTGATACCGCAAACACCGCTGAGATCATCGTAGCGAAAAACAGACACGGCTCGGTTGATAATATCAAGATGGGCTGGATCGGTCAGTTCACTAAATTCCGTACTCTTGAGGATAACTATGGGCAAAGCTAATTCTCAGGAGATTGAGAGATTTTTTGCCACGACAGGTAAGGATATTTACGCTGCCGCAGAGGATGCGGTAAGCAGGTATTCTATGCAATCGCTTATCGACTCGGGCGTGGTGGTCGGACTTTCGGGCGGCTCGGATTCGGTGATTCTCCTTCTGTTCCTTCTGGAATACAGAAGGCGGGCGGGGAAGAGCTTCTCCATAGTCTGCTCGCATATCAATCACGGCATCAGGGGTGAGGAGGCAGACTCCGACGAGGAATTCTGTCGCAGGCTGTGCCGGGGCCTTGGCGTTGAGCTTTTAGCTGATAAATACGATATTCCCCTTATGGCAAGGCAATATGGCAGCAGCATTGAGGAAACCGCCCGAACGGTCAGATATTCTGCTTTTAATAGGATAATTCGCGGCAGAAATGATATTGACTGTATCGCGGTTGCTCATAATATGAGCGATTCTGCCGAGACGGTAATATTCAATATCCTTCGCGGTAGCGGTACTAAAGGTGCCTCCGGCATCCCTCCGGTTCGCGATAATATCGTTCGTCCGTTAATCCGCGTATCAAAGAGTGATATTGAGCGGGCTGCTATTTCCTTCGGTATTCCATTCGTTACCGACAGTACCAATCTTTCGGATGATTATACCCGCAATTACATCAGGCACGAGGTCATTCCAGCCTTCGGGCGTATAGCCTCGGATCCCGAGAGAATGCTGATGCGGTTTGCCGATAATATGCGATCGGACGAGGATTTTATTTCCGCCATTGCCGATGAATTTCTTTTAACCCACACAACGGTGAAGAATTCCGATCTCTTATCGCTTCATTATTCTGTGTATATAAGAGTGATTACCAAAATGGGGGCAGAGCATAACGCCTCTCTCTCCCACCGTATCGCCTCTGATATTCACGCCCTGCTTCATAAGGATAATTTTTCATACTCCCTGATTGGCGGTGCCTCCTTTGTTTGCGAGCGTGGCGACTGTAGGGTATCTCGTGACAGTAGCGAGGGCTTTGATTTCTGCTTTGAGCTTAGGGAGGGGGTAAACGATCTTTCGCCGTTTAACGCAGTTCTCGTTTTATCGAGGGATAAAAATTCACAATCTTATTTAAATGTTTACAAAAAATCAATACAAGTCTCCCTTCGTTCTGCTATAATTAAAGGTAGCTTGTATTTACGCTCCAAAAAAGACGGGGATACCGTATATTACGGCGGTATGACGCATAAGGTAAAGAAGCTGTTTTCCGACCTTAAGATCCCCTGCTCCAAGAGGCGTCTTATACCTATTTTGTGCGATGATAACGGCGTTGTCTGGGTGCCCGGCTTTGGTGTACGCGACGACGGCGGTGGGGTAAATCCCGACGGCGAGCTTTTCGTCACGCTTGCTATCAAGGATTCTGCCGATTCGAATGGCGGAGAACGACTTTACTCCGCATCGGAATTCAGAACATAAAAAGGCTCATCTTTGATAATAATATTAATGGTTTTATTTAGAAAGGCTTGGAAGATACTTAATGAAGGCAAATTTTAAAAATATAATAATACTTATCCTTATTGTGGGTATTGTTATCGTATTTGCATCCTTTTTGCTGAACGGTACGAAGGATGAGGATAAGTTCGTTTACAGCGATCTGGTCGATCTCTTTGAGGCAGACCTGGTACGCGATTTCGTCGTTGACGACAAGGGGACGATAAAGCTGAATGCATTCGTCATTACTGTCGGCGAGGACGGAAGCTTGAATTATGAGCTGGATGATAAGGGCGAGAGGAAGGTAAAGGAATATACCTACACCTTCAGCTATATCGGCTATGAATTCCAGCTTGGCAAGATTATCTCAATAATAGAGGCAAATGCTGCCGACGGTTCTACCAACCTTGCAGAGTATGATTTCGAGCCTACCCCCGAAACACCCTGGTACGTAGCATATCTTCCTTATATCATTACAGGACTTCTGTTCATTGGCCTTACCGTATTTCTTATGCGTCAGACCTCTGGCGGCGGTGCAGGTAAGATGAATAACTTTGCCAAGTCCAAGGCAAAGATGGTTACGGGTGATAAGAACGCGGTAAAGTTTGCTGACGTTGCAGGTGCCGACGAGGAGAAGGCGGAGCTTGAGGAGGTAGTAGAGTTCCTGAAGGATCCTGCAAAGTTCCTGAAGCTTGGTGCCAGAATTCCAAGAGGTGTTCTTCTCGTAGGCCCTCCCGG
>JAZNWM010000015.1:0-4157 GCA_045593345.1 Eubacteriales bacterium | reverse complement strand
CAGCAAAGGTTGACAGCACACCGAGAAGTCGTGTGTTTACACACATCACGGTTCCGCTCCTTTCTCCCATGCTTGCGTACGTTATTATCACCGGCTTCATCGGCGGCTTCAAGGAATACTCCTCTATCGTCGGTGTATTCGGCGAGAGCATGGGTCCTGTTGGTAAGCCCTACTCTCTTGACACAATGGTAGGCTTCATTTACAGATCCATCAGTGAGCACGAAGGACGTGCATCCGCGGCGGCTCTTATTCTCTTCGGTATTATCTTTGTTGTTACGATGATTAACCTCTACGTCAGCAACAAGAAGACACATTATTAAGGAGGTGCCGAAATGTCTGAAATCAAGGTTATGAAGCAAAAGGATATGCAGAAGGTTACGGCACAGCAGAAGGTCATTCGTGCTGTCGTTAAGGGATTCACCTACGCCTTTCTCTTCTTAATGGCACTTATAATCATCTTCCCCTTCTACTGGATGATTATCTCCTCTCTTAAAACGGTTAGTGAGTACAGACTTGCTATCCCCACCCTGTTCCCCCAGTATATCGACTGGAAAAACTACGTTGAAGTATTCACCAACAAGGATCTTCTCCTCGGTCAGCTCTTTATGAATACCCTTTACGTAGGTATTGTTTCCACGATTCTCTCGTTGGTTATCACAGTTCTCTCGGCGTTTGCATTCGCACGTCTTGAGTTCAAGGGAAGAAACGCACTCTTCGGCTTCCTGCTTGCAACGATGATGATCCCCGGCGAGCTCTTCACGATCACCAACTACCAGACCGTATATAGGTTTGGTTGGATCAATACTTACACCGTACTTATCGTTCCCTTCCTGGTAAGCGTATTCTACATTTACCTTCTCCGTCAGAACTTCCTTCAGATCCCCAACGAGCTTTACCTCGCGGCGAAGGTTGACGGTACCACCGACCTTAAGTATCTGTGGAAGGTAATGATTCCCCTTTCACTCCCCAACCTTATCTCTATTACCATTCTTAAGATGATGGGTGCGTGGAACTCGTATATGTGGCCCAGACTCGTTGCAAACGATTCAGCACACAGACTTATTACAAACGGTCTTCGTTCTGCGTTTACCGACGCGTCGGGTAACACCGATATCCCCGTACAGATGGCAGCTGTTGCCCTCGTATCTCTCCCTCTCTTCTTAGTATTTGTATTCCTTCGTAAGTACATTATGAAGGGCGTATCGAGAAGCGGTATTAAGGGTTAATCTGTATGCCGCGTGGCATACTATTAATAAAATAAAAAAGAAAAGGAAGAAACACAATGAAAAGAATCATCGCATCACTTCTCCTCGTGGCTGTCCTCCTTACCGGAATGATCGGAACTCTTACGAGCTGCGATAAACTCTTCGGTAACAACGACAAGCAGGCTGCAGACTTCGTTATGCCCGAGGGCGGCTTTGACACAAACACCCCTGTAACTATCAAGTTCTATCACTCGATGGGTGCGGCTCTTCAGGAGATCCTCAACGACACTATCGCTGAGTTCAACCTCCTCTACCCTAACATCACTATCGAGCACGAGAGCCTTGGCGATTACGACGGTGTTCGTAACCAGATCAAGACCGAGATCGCAGTAGGTGGTCAGCCCCACCTTGCAAACTGCTATCCCGACCACATTGCCCTTTACAACAAGGCAGGTGCAGTGCAGACTCTTGACGTTCTTATTGAGAGTGACCTTACCGTTACCCGTGCAGACGGCACTACCGAGCAGATCGGCTTTACCCAGGCACAGCTTGACGACTTCATCGAGGGTTACTACAAGGAGGGTGCTGTATTTGGCGATGGCAAGATGTACTCCCTTCCCCTTTCCAAGTCTACCGAGGTTCTTTACTACAACGTAGGGGCTCTTGTTGAAGCAGGCGTTGTTGACGCAGACGGTAATGCGGCTCCCCCCAAGACCTGGGAAGAGATGGCAGTAGCTTGCGAGAAGCTTAAGAATCATTTTGGCGAGTCCTGCATTCCTCTTGGCTACGACTCCGAGTCCAACTGGTTCATCACTATGTGCGAGCAGTACGGCTCTCCCTACACCTCCGCTACCGGCGATCACTTCCTCTTTGACAACGATACCAACCGTGGCTTCGTAAAGATGTTCAGAGACTGGTATGAGAAGAAGTGGGTTACCACCGAGGCTCTTTCCGGCGGTTATACCTCCGCACTCTTCACCGGTGAGTCCAGCAGCGGTGATTCGGTTTCTACCCGTTGCTATATGTGTATCGGTTCTACCGGTGGTGCAACCTACCAGCAGCCCAAAAACAACAACGGTGTATTTGAGTTCACCGTAGGTATCGCTCCCATTCCTCAGGTTGATCCCTCCAACCCCAAGGTTATCTCCCAGGGTCCCTCTATCACCATCTTCAAGAAGGACAATCCCCAGGAGGTTCTTGCTACCTGGCTCTTCGCTAAGTATCTTGCTACCGACGTAAACTTCCAGGCTCGTGTTTCTATGAGCAACGGTTACGCTCCCGTTATCAAGTCTGTTGCAGACAACGAGATTTACGCTGACTTCCTTTCAAAGGCTGACACCGAGCACATCCAGGCTTACGCTGTTAAGGTTGCTCTTGAGCAGGAGAACGCATACTATGCATCTCCCGCATTCAACGGCTCCTCTGTTGCACGTGAGCAGGTTGGTCTTCTTATTCAGAAGTGCTTCACTCTTGAAGCAACCCCCGAGACTCTTGACGCTTTGATCAAGGCAGCATTCGAGGAAGCTGTTAACCAGTGTGAATACGAGGCAGAGTAATTTAGCGTAAAAACAAACCACCATCTACAAAAACAGAAAGTGAAGCTATGAAAACAAGATTTTCACGTTTAATTTCTATACTTCTCCTTCTGTGTATAATAATAGGTAGCCTTGCATCCTGTGACTCTTTCCCTTGGGGAAAGGGTCCGGATGATGGCGACGGTGACAATAATCAGCATACCCACGTTGATTATCTGGAGCAGGTCAAGTTTGATCCTGACTCCAGCACCGCAAAGCTTGAGGTTACCGTTAAGATGCACATTGACGGAGACACAACGCATTTCAACGTTCCCCGCACCTTCGACTCCAACGGATATATCAAGGCGAGATACCTTGCGGTAAATACTCCCGAGTCCACCGGTAAGATTGAGGAATGGGGAAAGAAGGCTTCCAAATTCACGCAGGAAAAGCTTGCCACCGCAACCTCCATCTATATCGAGAGCGATAACGATAGATGGAACTATGACGGCAACGGCAGATATCTTGTATGGGTATGGTATCAGCCCGAGGAGGGTGCGGAGTACCGCAACCTCAACATCGAGCTTCTTCAGGAGGGCCTTGCGGTTGGCTCAAAGACCAGCGAAACCCGTTACGGCGACATCGCTGTTGCAGCTATCAACCAGGCAATGATTGAGAAGCTTTACGTATTCTCCGATGCCAAGGACCCCGAGTTCTGCTACGACGGTGCGGTAAGCGTTACTCTTAAGGAGCTTCGTCTTAACGCGGCTGACTACGACTCCAAGGCCGTTTCGGTTGAGGGCGTAGTAGTTTATAACAGCAATTACACCGTTTACATCGAGGCATACGATCCTGAAACCGATATGAACTACGGTATGCAGGTATTCTACGGCTACAACTCCACTCTCCACTCGGTATTTGCACAGGGCAACAAGGTTCGTGTTGTTGGTAAGATCACCAATTTCCACGGCACCTGGCAGATTTCGGGTATTAACTACAACCCTATGAAGCCCAAGGATCCCGCAAACACTGCTAAGCTCAGCGAGGGTGAAAACGTTCCCTTCACCGAGATTACCGCAGACAAGTTCTACAGCAACGTTACTATCAACGTTGACGACGGTCAGGAAAAGACCTATAAATTCACTCAGCTTGCAGTTTCTACCTCTGTTTCTATGAAGAATCTTGAGGTTGTTGACGTTTACACCACCAAGACCGGCGACAGTGCAGGTGCTATGACTATTACCTGCCGTGTTGACGGTAAGGAGATCGACGTCAGAACCGAGGTACTCAAGGATGCTAACGGCATTACCGTTACCGAGCAGGATTTCCGCGGTAAGACCATTGACGTTAAGGGCCTTATTGAGTATTTCGATCTTAACGATACCGGAAACGGAACCTATCACATCAAGGTTTATTCCTTGAATGATATCACTATTCA
>JAZNWM010000014.1:0-4055 GCA_045593345.1 Eubacteriales bacterium | reverse complement strand
TGGCCCCCGACTTGCCGAGTGCGACCCGAAGCTGTAGTTATCTACTGCGAGCGGGAGTAGTCGGCGATATAAGCCAAATCTGACCTATCAGAATTAGAGGCCCATTGACTGCATCAGCCTCTTATTAAATTCCTCTGCCGTATTATAGCCCATACGCTTCTGACGGTTATTCATAGCGGCA
The DNA here is from genome assembly GCA_045593345.1 of Eubacteriales bacterium. Classification (GTDB taxonomy): domain Bacteria; phylum Bacillota; class Clostridia; order Oscillospirales; family CAG-272; genus UBA1740. The sequence continues at coordinate 3,874 of JAZNWM010000014.1, read as the reverse complement.
ACCTCAATTACTACCGAGAGGTTACGACCGGGAGAAACGGGGAGGACTATTGAGGGGACGCTGATGCCGAGAATGTCGGTGGTCTGCTCGTCAAGGCCAAGGCGGTCGTACATCTTGTCGTCCTGCCAGGGCTCAAGATTTATGATAAGGTCGATCTTCTCGCTCTCCTTTACCGCACCCATACCGAACAGACGGCGAACGTCAACGATACCGATACCGCGAAGCTCTACGTAATGGCGGATGATCTCGGGTGCCTTACCGATAAGGGTGGTGGCAGAAATACGCTTGATCTCAACGGCGTCGTCGGCAATAAGACGGTGGCCACGCTTCAGCAGCTCAATAGCCGTCTCGCTCTTACCGACGCCCGAGTCACCGAGCAGAAGAATACCCTCGCCGTATACCTCGACAAGAACGCCGTGGCGTGTGATACGGGGGCCAAGCTCTAAATTAAGGAAGGCAATAAGTGCCGCCATAAAGTCAGAGGTGGATTTCGCGGTGCGAAGGAGCGGCACGCGATACTTCTCGGCCAGGGCAACGATCTCCTTCTCAACCGGAAGGGATGAGGTGTATATAACACCCGCGGGCTCGGTCTTGAAGAAATCGTCAAGCTTTGAGAGTCTTTCCTTCTTCGGCATTTTGGAAAGGTACATATTCTCCACCTTGCCGATTATCTGCAGTCTTGCCTGCTCGTAATAATCGTAGAATCCGACTATCTGAAGGCCGGGACGGTTAACGCGGCTACAGGTTATATCAATGTTATCGGCCTGATCGGGCAGATACAGCTCCTCAAGAGAGAACTCGCCAATAACCTTAGACAGCTTTACAGAATAAATCTCTTCCATTATATAATTTCCTCGTTTCGGATTATTTTCCATAAATATTTTAGCACATTTATACACTAATTGCAATAGTTTTTTATTTTCGCATCGGGATTTTCGTAGGGGACTTGCTTTTACGCTTTAAATTTGGTATAATGTAATGACTAAATGCAACTGGAGCTTTTATGACAAAGAAGGAATTTATCATACAACACGAGATATCCGATGCGGTTCCGATCGATCCGTCGAAAAAAACGCTACCCGCCGAGTCGCTGTCTCTTGGAATATGGGAGTTTATGGAGCATAAATTCAGCGGTGCCATCAGGGTAAGCTGCGGTGACGTCTCTGCCCAGTCGGTTTCTGTCTGTGCGGAATATCTTGCGTTCTTTTTCAAGACGCTGCTGACCGATATATACGGAAGAGTATTTCTCACAATGGACATCACCTCGGACGAAAAGGGACTTAACCTTATGATAAGGTCGGACGCTCCCCTGCCCCTTACCGACAGCGAGATGCGACAGCTTATCCGCCTTGCGAGGAACGGCGGGCTTGAAATCCTGCCCGACACCGACGCAATAAAGCTTACGGTGGGCTTCTCGCCCGTCGTGTACCGCCGAGTCTACGCTACCAGCATAAAGGACGGCAGACGGATTATGATCGGCAAGCTTATTGAGATCTTCTGCCACGGTGAGCTTATGAACACCGATCCTCCCCCGCCCCGAATGATGCCAAGGCCCATTGAAAAGCGTCCGTCGAGGAGAAGAAAACAATAACGTCTATCGACAAAATATATAATTAACAGCCGATAAAAAAGCTTTTTTTCCGATAAAGCCCACCATTTATATTAAAAAGCATAAGCTTTTATTACCGAAGCGTAAACGAACAGAATCAAAAAAGGAAATCCGCTTGATACCTGTCGCTTCGCTCGGGGGGCTTTGATCTGCTATCAATAAAATATAAAAATCACGCCATCACGAGATGCTCCGAGCAGAGTAATCTATGATGGCGTTTCTTTTGTTATTTTATCTCCTGATCAAGGCTTCGGAACTCCTCTGTATCAAAAAAATCTACCAGCGTTATGCCAAAGCCATCACACAGCATCTTGAGTGTGACTATTCCCGGGTTTTTACTTTTCCCGTACAGGATATTTTTAATTGACGAGGGTGCAACCGCCGATTCCATAGCAAGCTTGTGTATTGACATATTCCGTTCGCCAAGAAGCTGGAGCAGGCGATTTTTCACAGCAGTGTAAGCATCCATTTTGATTTCCTCCGTAAAAATATTATTACGGACTAATTATAACTAAATTATCTTGACAAAATAGGCTATATATGATACAATTAGGCTATAAATAGCCCAAAGTGGCTAAAAAGGAGAATGAAAATGAAAAGACGTTTTTTACTCATTTTTGCATTGATGATAGCAGCTACACTCATTTTTTCAGCCTGCACTCTGTTTCCCGATACGAATGACGGAAACCAGACTCCAGGAACAGACGACGGAAGCCAAGCTCCGGGAACAGACGACGGAAACCAGACTCCGCCCGAGTGTGTACACAGCTTCTCATCCTGGGAGATGACACAGCCCGCCACCTGCAAGGACGAGGGCATTATGTCACGCACCTGCACCAAGTGTGGTGAGGAGGAGAGCACCAAGATCGCTATGACAACCACTCATACCGAGGTTGTTGACTCGGAGGTTGCCCCCACCTGCACCGAAAACGGCCTTACCGCAGGAAAGCATTGCTCTGTATGCGGATGGGTATTCATAGCACAGAGCGAGATCCCCGCTGTAGGTCATAATTATACAAACGAATATGACGCCACCTGCAACAATTGCGACTTTGTTCGTGACGTTGAATGCGGTCACTTTGAGGTAGAGCCCCTGCCTGCAAAGGAGGTAAGCTGTACCGAGGACGGTCTTACCGCAGGCGAGATATGCATTAGCTGTGAGGAGATACTCGTTGAGCAAACGGTTATTCCCGCCACAGGTCACAACACCGTTACCGATACTGCGGTTGCACCCACCTGTACCGAAAGCGGTCTTACCGAGGGTAGCCACTGCTCTAACTGCGGCGAGGTATTCGTTCCCCAGGGACATATAAAGGCTCTCGGTCACGATGAGGGCGAGTGGATTATTGAGAAGGAGCCCACCGAAACCGAGGACGGATATAAGTACAAGAAATGTAACCGTTGCGGTGAAAAGACCACAGATGAGATAATCCCCTTCATCGGTGATCTCGGCATTGACTACGAGGTGAATTCGGACGGCGAGACCTGTACCGTTATCGGCATTGGTAAATTTGACGGTACCGAGCTTGTGATTCCCGATTACATCAGACAGTACAAGGTAACCGCCATCGGTGAGAAGGCCTTCGCCGATTGCACAGGTCTTACCAAGCTGGTTATTCCCGAAACCACCGAGACCATCGGCACGCGTGCCTTCTACGGTTGTACCGGACTTACCGAGTTTACAATTCCCGCGTCTGTAAAGAGCATCGGTAATCAGATATTCTATAAGGCAGAAAATCTTACCAAGGTTACCTACAATTCCTCATACAGCTCAAGTATGAACGTAATCCTTAATACAACAAGCATCACTACCGTTGTATTCAGCGGTAAGCGTGTGCCGGACCATATTCTTGATGGTTGTACTAACGTCACCGAGGTTGTTATAAACGAAGGTGCTACATACATTGGTTATGACGCGTTCAGAGGTTGCAGCTCGCTTACAAGCATTGATATCCCCGACGGTGTTACAAGCATTGGTAATTTTGCATTCTACGGTTGCAGCTCGCTTACAAGCATCGCTATTCCCGACAGTATTATCAGCATTGGTTCTTCTGCGTTCTCAGGTTGCAGCTCGCTTACAAGCATCGTTATTCCCGACAGTGTTATTAGCATTGGTAATTATGCGTTCAGAGGTTGCAGCTCGCTTACAAGCATCGTTATTCCCGAGGGTGTTACAAGCATTGGTTCTTCTGCGTTCTCAGGTTGCAGCTCGCTTACAAGCATTGATATTCCCGAGGGTAAGTCGGAGGCCAAGCGGTCTTAGGA
>JAZNWM010000013.1:0-4691 GCA_045593345.1 Eubacteriales bacterium | reverse complement strand
AGGCGTTGTCGATGCCGCCGCAATGAATGTCGAGATATTCACCAAGGAACTTGGAGGCGATGCAGGAGCACTCGATATGCCAGCCGGGATAACCGATTCCCCAGGGAGAATTCCACTTAAGCTCCTGATCGTCAAATTTGGACTTTGTAAACCAAAGAACGAAGTCGGCCTTATTCTTCTTATTGGCGTCCGCCTCAACGCTGTCGCGGACACCGACCTCAAGATCCTCCTCCTTGAAGTCATTGAAAATATAGTATTTCTCAAGCCTTGAGGTATCAAAATAGATATTTCCGCCTGCCTCGTAGGCGTAGCCCTTCTCAAGCAGAGTCTCTATCATAGAAATGAACTCGGGAATGCAGTTGGTGGCAGGCTCGATATACTCAGGACGCTTGATATGAAGCTTATCACAGTCGGCAAAGAAGGCGTCGGTGTAGAACTTCGCAATCTCAAGCACGGTCTTATGCTCACGCTTTGCCCCCTTAAGCATCTTATCCTCACCGGTATCGCCGTCGCTGGAAAGATGTCCCACGTCGGTGATATTCATAACTCTGGTAACCTTATTACCGATATAGGTGAGATACTTCTCAAGCACGTCCTCCATAGTATAGGTACGAAGGTTACCTATATGAGCAAAATGGTATACGGTAGGCCCGCAGGTATACATAGATACCCTGCCCTCCTCGCGAGGAATAAATTCCTCTCTCTTTCTCGTTGCAGAATTGTATAAAAGCATATTTGTTCCTTTCTCGCTACAGAGCGGATCGTCATTTTTCATCATTTTTACATAAAACGCGTTTCTTCAACGATATACCGTCAAAATCGCATAATTAGTCGTTTATCATTGTAGCAGATAATCCCCTTTTTGTCAAGAAATTTATTAAATATTTTATGCTTTTTAATCAAAAATCTTTGGCGGGCGAAAAAAATTACGCGATATTTTTAAAATTTTTAGAAATAGCCCTTGTATTCCCTCCAAAAATCTGCTATTATATATATTGAGAAAATATATGACCTTATTAGGAGGATTTTACATAAAATGACCGAAAAGAAGACCGACAAAAAAACAGAAAAGGCTACTTTTGGTGGAGGCTTTGCAGGGCTGAAGCCTATACATAAAGCCGCCTGTATCGCACTCGTTGCGGCGGCGGCACTTATCGCAATTTGCCTCGTGACGGAGGGAATGGGAATCGTCGGAGGCGGCATAAGAACCGTTCTTCGCGGTCTCTTCTCCTGGGGCTCGGTGATAATACCCATCGCACTTATTGCTCAGGCAGTCGGCTTCGGCAACGATCTCAAGGCAAAGGGCTTTGCAAAGCGAGGGGCTTTCGCCGCGGTTGCGACGGTGCTGGTATCCTGCATTGAGTATGCTATATCCGTCTGGAGCTCTACACCGGAGTTCTCCCCCGTAGATGCATTCATTAATATGAACGGAGGCGGATTTATCGGCAACCTTATCGGATTTGTGCTGTCAAAAGCATTTAATCCAATCGGTGCTATTATAATCTGCATAATGGCTCTTGCCATTTATACGGTATTCTTCTTTGCCGAAAGAGCCGGCTCGGTCGGTCAAGCGGCAATTAATTTTGCTAACGGAATCAAGGCAGCAATCGGTTTTATAAAGAAGAAGCACGCCGCACGCGTGGAGAAGAAGAGACAGCTTAAGGAGGATGCGGATCAGCATCAGCGTGAGCTGGCAAGCCAGGAGCTTGCTGACGACGAGTTCTTCAGAGCGAAGGGCGAGGCGGATTCCGTAAAGATCAAGGGCCTCGGAATTGAGGAGAATGCAGAGAGCCACGGTCTCTCTCCCCTTGTTGATCCCGAGAAGCGTATTCCGAAGGATCCCGATCCTATCCCGGAGGAGCCCGTAATAAGACACAGAAGGGCCGACAAGCCTATTGACCTGTCCTACGGAATTGATGAAGAGGAGCCCATCGTTGAGGCCGCTCCCGAGTCCGAGGAGGAGAAGCCCCGTGCAGACAGATTCGCAATGGGTCTTGACGACAGTGCAGATAACGTATTTACAAGAGATTTTGATCCCTTTGATTTTGCTACCGGCGAGAAGCAGGCGGCAAAATATGCCAGCAAGGTGGCAGTAGGCTCTTCCGTCACAGAGGAGCTTGACGATATGACGGTATACCGTCTGAAGGCAGATCACGAGCCCGACGAGAGAGAAAAACGGCTTATGGAGCTGGAACGCAGAAAGCAGGAATGGGAGAGAAGAAAGCAGAAATCCCAGCCCTCACCCTCACCCGCTCCCGTTGTAACTGCCGAGCCGGTTTCACCCGTAACTACCTACTCCGCACCCATTACACCCGTATCACCTATACCTTCCTATTCGGCACCAGCAGCCCCCTCCCCCGCATATTCAACTCCTTCGACCTCCCGTCCCGCACCCGTTGCATCAACTCCCGCGGAATCCCGTACTATTACACCTACATCTACACGTCAGCCCAAAACGGTTGAATTTACTATTTCAAAGACGCCCTCGGCAGAGGCACACGCACCCGTTGAGAGCAAGCCCGTCAGTATGACGGTTGACAAGGCCGCACACAAGGAGCCCTCAGACGAGGATATTGCAATACTTATTTCCGAGCGTGTGGCCGCGGCAAATCCCGGATATGCCAGAAGTGCAAACGACCTTAAGACCTACACTACGGTTGTGGCAGACGGTGACGATGAGCTTTACCGCCAGCTTTCGGGCATAAGCACGCCCGAGCCCGTACCTGCAACGGCTCCTGCTGTTGAGCCTACCGCAGCTCCCATTACGACCGCTCCTGCATCCGAGCCTATTGCAACCGTCGTTGCGAGTGCTCCCGCCTTTGAGCCTGTGGCTGTGACAGAGTCTACATACAAGCCGGAGCCCGTTGCAGCTCCCATTACGACCGCTCCTGCATCCGAGCCTATTGCAACTGTCGTTGCGAGTGCTCCCGCCGTTGAGCCTGTGGCTGTGACAGAGCCTGTTGCGACTCCCGTTTCCGAGGCATCTGCTTCGGCTCCTGCGAGCGAGCCTGCGGCTCCCGAATTCAAGCCCTATGCTACGCCCACCGAGAGCATTCAGTCCCCAGCCGAAAGTGAGGGAGCAACCCTGAAGGCAGAACGCAGTATGCTTCCCCCCACCCCCGAAGCAATGGCAGAGCCTGCCACACCTGCAGTGAGCACGCCTGTAAATACCCCCACACAGAATAATATCCCCGAGGAAATAGACTTCACTCCTGCAGACGAGGACTCCAATCTCACCGCAGCTCCCTTCCCCGACTCTGCCGTCAAGGTAGAGGCAGAGCCCCTGTTCGACGCGGTTGATACCGTAGAGGACGAGGAGGATACCAACGGTGAAGAGGAGGCGGTTGAGGTAAGCTTTGACGATGACTTTGACGAGGAGGACGAGGAGGAATACGAGGATGAGGATATGCCTGAGGAGGAGCCCGAGACTGAAGCATACGCCGAGGAGATCCCCCCTGAGGAGCAGAATCCCGAGGTGATCAGGATGCGTGAGATGTTCAACTGTCTTGATCCCGTAGAGTCCAGCCCGAAGGCGTCTATTCCCGCAGCCGACAGAAGTGCGGAGATAACCCTGCCCGCAGAGGAGATACCTCCCTTTGACGGCGGCGTTCGTGTGGATGAGGCTCCCATCGTTGCAGCACCCGAGGCTGCACCTGTTGCCACTCCCACCGACACTATTTCTATGGAGGCACCTGTTGTGACCCCCGAGTCCACTACGTCTACTGCCGCTCCCTCTCCTGCGACTCCCACGGCGGCACTTGTGCCTGTAGAGGAGAAAAAGTCAAAGAAGAAGGACAAGCCCGATTATTCCGACTATGAATTTCCCCCTATTGAGCTTCTGGCAAAGGAGGAGGACAGCCACGATGACAACATCCAGGCGGAGATCCAGGAGAATGCCGACAAGCTTATTGAGACGCTGGCATCCTTCGGCGTTACCGCATCCATCAAGGGCGTTGACCGCGGCCCCAGAATCACAAGATACGAGGTCGTACCCGCAAAGGGCGTTAAGGTAAGCAGTATTCTCGGTCTTCAGGACGATATCGCCCTTAACCTTGCGGCAGGCTCTATCAGAATGGAGGCTCCAATCCCCGGCAAATCCGCAGTTGGTATTGAAATTCCCAACAAATCCTCCAGCATCGTAAGGCTTCGTGATCTTATTGAAACACCCGATTTCCATAGTGCAAAATCCAAGACCTTCGTATGCATCGGACGCGATGTCGCAGGTCAGCCCGTATTCGGCGATCTGGCGAAGATGCCCCACCTGCTTATCGCCGGTGCTACCGGTATGGGTAAATCGGTATGTATCAACTCGCTTCTTATCAGTATTCTTTATAAGGCAAGGCCCGACGAGGTCAAGTTTATAATGATCGACCCGAAGCAGGTTGAGTTTACAATGTATAACGGTATTCCCCACCTCCTTATCCCCGTTGTGTCCGACCCAAAGCAGGCGGCAGGTGCACTTATGTGGGCGGTAGAGGAGATGGAACGCAGATACAATCTGCTCAATTCGGTATGCTCTAAGAGCGTTGAGTCATACAACGAGAAGGTTGCGAAGGATCCCTCTCTCGGTGAGCATCTGCCCACCATTATTATCGTAATAGACGAGTTTGCCGACCTGATGCTTCAGGTGAAGGATCCCGTAGAGCAGCTCGTTACCCGTATTGCACAGAAGGCGAGAGCCGCAGGTATAC
>JAZNWM010000012.1:0-3117 GCA_045593345.1 Eubacteriales bacterium | reverse complement strand
CCGCAAGTGCCTCTGTTGCCTCGGAAAATGCAGAATTTGACACAAAACCTGCGGCAGAAACGGATGCACTACTCAGATCAATGCCGCCGGTCTCCATCTCCTTGGACATCTTATCCTTAAGCTCCAGGATGATTCTCGCGGCGGATTTTGCACCGATGCCGGGTGCCTTTGCAATGGCCTTTTTATCCTCTGTGCATATTGCGATTGCCAGCTTCTCGGGGGTCATAGTGGAGAGTATGCTCATCGCAGCCTTAGGGCCGATTCCGCTGACACCGGTCAGCCTGTTGAAGCACTCCTTCTCCTCGTAAGAGCCGAAGCCGAACAGCTCAATTCCGTCCTCTCTTACTGCAAGATGGGTAAAGAGCTTTACCTGCTTACCAAGCTTCGTCATAAGCGACTCGGAGGTGATAAAGCTAACCGTAAGCTTATATCCAACCCCACCGCAATCAATAACACAGGTGCTGAGATCTCTGTATGCAAGCTCACCACTCAAATAGTAAAACATATTTTTCCTTCCTTATTAAAACAAAATATGATGTATGAACAATTAAATATAAAGTACCACGCTCAAAAGCTCATGGCCTGTTGCCAGACTCCTCTGCCTCGGTCGGTAAGACCCTTTTTATCATTTTTTCAATTGACACGCGGGAAAGGGTAAGATCCCGACCGCATCCGTCACATATTACACGAACGTCGCTGCCTACACGCATTACTTTGAAGACGTCAGACGAGCAGGGGTGCTTCTTCTTCATCTGAATACGGTCGCCTGCCGATAGCTTTATTACCTGCATACTTCCTCACTGAAATAATTTTGTAATATGATCGCGGGCTTAGATTTCGCAGCCAAAAGTGACGAAATGTAAATAACCTTTTACAAAAAACGCTAATTTTCTGCCATTTTTTCTTCGTCTTGCTTTTAGAAGATCCGAAAAAACGTGATTCAAAAAACAAAGCCAAATAAGCCCTCGCATATTATCTCATTAATATCATATCATAAAACTTCACCGTTTTCAAGTCGATTTAAAAAAATCTCGTTATTTTCATTTTCCTCTGACAAAATCCACGCTGTGAATAAAAATGCAAAAATCTCCGAAATCGGTTGACTTTTATTTACTAATATAGTATAATATATTAGATTTTAATTATTTTGCGAGGACGTTTATATGCAGAGAAAGTTAGCAAGAGAAAACGCATTCATTCTTGTTTTTGAGAGTGTGTGCAAGAAGGACGAAACCGCCGAGGAAATTTTTGAGAAGGCTACCGAGATTCGCGGCCTTGAGGCTGATGATTACGTAAAAGCAGTTTTCTTTGGTTCTTATGAAAATGCCGCAGTTATTGAGGCAACTATGGAAAAGCACTTTAAGGGCTGGAAGAAGGAGCGAGTTTCTCCCGTTTCTATGGCTATTCTCAGACTCGCCTGCTATGAGATTATGTTTATGGAGGACATTCCTCCAAGAGTTAGTATAAACGAGGCTATCGAGCTGTCGAAGAAGTACGACGAGGAAAAGAGCTATGCCTTTATCAACGGCGTTCTTAACGCCGTAGCTCGTGAGCTTGGCGAAAACAATGGATGAGAGAGTAATTCTGGGTATTGATACCAGCAACTATACTACCTCGGTTGCCATAATGACTCTTGAGGGCGAGCTTATCGCCAATCTCAAAAGGCCCCTGCCTGTTAAGGCAGGAGAGCGTGGCTTAAGACAGTCGGACGCCGTTTTTGCTCACACCGTTAATATCCCTTCTCTTATGGAGGCGGCCCGCCCGCTCCTTTGTGGACGTAAGATATGTGCCGTCGGCGTAAGTGCCACACCGAGAAACGAGGCAGGCTCCTATATGCCTTGCTTTCTTACGGGCGTTGCCTGTGCCGAGAGCATTTCTGCTGCCCTCGGGGTAGGGCTTTATAAATTTTCTCACCAATGCGGTCATATTATGGCGGCCGTCTATTCCTCCGACAGCTATGATATTCTTGACGGCGAGTTCGGAGCGTTTCATATTTCGGGCGGCACGACAGAGCTGGTTCGCGTCAGCCCTATGGATTTCGGCTTTGAGACGAGGCTTCTCGGCGGCAGTGCCGACCTTAACGCAGGTCAGGTAATTGACCGTATCGGAGTATATCTCGGTATGAGCTTTCCCGCCGGCCCCGCACTTGAGACAGAGGCACTCCGTAATACCAAGCCTATTCCGAGGAAGAAAATATCCTCGAAGGGTATGACGGTTAATCTTTCAGGCCTTGAGAATATGGCAATCAAGCTCTACGAGGATACCCGCGACATTCCTCTTGTAGCGGCATTCGTTTTTGATTTTTTAGGCCGTTCTATCTCCGCTATGCTTGATGAATATCTTATTCAGTATGGCGGTGGCAGGGTGATTTGTGCCGGCGGAGTTATGTGCAACTCAATTATTAAGAAAATGCTCTCGGAAAAATACGACGTCCGCTTCGCCGAGCCGTCAATGTCGGCAGACAATGCCGTTGGAGTCTGTGCACTTACCCTGAGAGCATATAAATCGGAGAAAAATAAGTGATAGATATTAATTCACTGAGAGAACGGGATAATGCGGACGTCTTTTCGGTGTCTGCACTGAATAATTATATAAAGAATCTTTTTGAGACCAACCGTACGCTGTCGTCGGTGACGGTGAGGGGAGAGATATCCAATTTCGTCAATCACAGGAGCGGGCATCTATATTTCTCTCTTAAGGATGCAGAGGGGCAGATCAGAGCGGTAATGTTCAGGTCGAGAGCCCAGACGCTTAAGTTTATGCCCGAAACGAGTATGAAGGTTATTGTACACGGCTCGGTGACGGTATTCCCTCGGGACGGATCATATCAGATATACGTTTCCTCAATGCAGCCCGACGGAATCGGTGCTCTGTATCTTGCCTACGAGCAGATGAAAGCAAGGCTTGAGGCAAAGGGATTTTTCGATGAAATACACAAAAAGCCCATACCTAAGTTCCCGAAGAAAATCGGCATTATAACTTCACCCATCGGAGCTGCGGTTGCCGACATGAAGAACATTATTTCAAGACGTTATCCTCTTGCAAACGTATGCATCTACCCTGCTCTTGTGCAAGGTGAAGGTGCGGTTGCAGACCTGTGTTCCGGACTTGAATATT
>JAZNWM010000011.1:0-2192 GCA_045593345.1 Eubacteriales bacterium | reverse complement strand
CCCTCGATGATGGAGCGAAGACCTCTTGCACCCGTCTCACGCTCAATGGCGAGGTGGGCAATGGCACGGAAGGCCTCCTCCTCAAACTCAAGCTCAATGCCGTCAAGGGCGAAGAGCTTCTGATACTGCTTCGCGATAGAGTTCTTGGGCTCACGGATGATCCTGACGAGAGCGTCCTCATCAAGATTCTCAAGGGTGACGATAACGGGAAGCCTGCCCACAAGCTCGGGAATAAGTCCGTACTTGATTATATCGTGGGCAATAACGTCCTTATAGACGCCACGCTCTACCCGTTCCTTCTTGGTCAGCTTCTCGGAGTTAAAGCCGATCTGCTGATTGCCGCGACGCTTCTCAATAAGCGACTCGATGCCCTCAAAGGCACCGCCGCAGATGAAGAGGATGTTCTTCGTGTTTATCTGAATAAATTCCTGCTGGGGATGCTTTCTGCCGCCCTGGGGAGGCACGTTCGCTGTCGTACCCTCAAGGATCTTTAAGAGGGCCTGCTGCACGCCCACGCCCGATACGTCACGGGTGATAGAACGGTTCTCGCTCTTTCTCGTGATCTTATCTATCTCGTCGATATAGATGATTCCGCGTTCGGCACGCTCTACGTCATAGTCTGCCGCCTGGATCAGACGGAGCAGGATGTTCTCCACGTCCTCACCAACGTATCCCGCCTCTGTAAGAGTGGTGGCATCGGCAATGGCGAAGGGAACCTTGAAGCTGCGAGCAAGGGTCTGTGCAATATAAGTCTTACCTACACCCGTGGGGCCGAGAAGAAGCACGTTTGACTTCTGGATCTCAACGTCGTCGGCCTGCTCGGGTTCTGCCTCGGCTTTTTTGCCTTTTTTGCGATTTTTCTCCTGCTTCTCCTTCTCGTCAAGGGCGAGAATTCTCTTGTAGTGGTTATACACCGCTACCGAGAGAGCAAGCTTGGCATCCTCCTGCCCGATCACGTGCTGATCAAGCATAGCCTTGATCTCTTTGGGACGGGGGAGGGTGGCAAAATCAAGAGTCTCGTCACCGTCGTCCTCAAGCTCGGAAAGATGCTGCTCGATAAAGTCCGAGCATACCTCTATGCAGTTGTCACAGATATATGCCTTCTTGTCCTTGGAGGGAATGAGAAAGGCAACCTCCATCTCGTTCCGACCGCAAAAGGCACATTCCCGAAGCTTTCGCTCAGAGTGTTCTGCCATAATTTAAATTTCCTTTTTGGTAATAACCTTATCAATAAGGCCGTATGCAGCCGCCTGGTCTGCACTCATATAGTTGTCACGGTCGGTATCACGCTCGATGATCTCGATGGGCTGACCGGTCTGCTCGGAGAGAATTCTGTTAAGCTTCTCTCTGATCTTGATGATGTGGTCTGCGTGGATCTTGATGTCGGACGCCTGGCCCTGTGTACCGCCGAGAGGCTGGTGGATCATAACCTCCGCGTTGGGAAGAGCAAATCTCTTGCCCTTGGTACCGCTGGAGAGAAGGAAGGCACCCATAGATGCCGCCATACCGATACAGATGGTGCAAACGTCGCACTTGATGTAGTTCATCGTATCGTAGATAGCCATACCCGAGGAGATAGAGCCTCCGGGGCTGTTGATGTAGAGGAAGATGTCCTTATCGGGATCCTGTGCCTCAAGGAAGAGGAGCTGTGCTACAACGAGAGATGCGGTAACGTCGTTAACCTCGTCCGCGAGGAAGATAATTCTGTCGTTTAAGAGTCTGGAGTAAATGTCGTAGGAGCGTTCGCCTCTTGCGGTCTGCTCAATAACGTATGGTACAAGTGCCATTGCTTTTCACCTTTCTTTTAATTATTATATAACAGCCGACAGTCGTGTATATGGCCGTCGGCTGAAGCTGTTTGAAATTATTCCGCCTTTTCGGTCTCGGTCTTCTTGGTGGTCTTCTTGGTGGTCTTCTTGGGCTTGGGAGCCTCCTCACCCTCACCCTCAGCCTTGGGAGCCGCCTTCTTGGTGGTCTTCTTTGCCTTGGGAGCAGAAACCTTCGCACCCTCGCGAACAAGCTTAAGTGCCTTGCCTACGAGAACGTCAGCCTTGAGATCCTCGGCGTCGATAAGCGACTTAACCTGCTCGAGGGGAACGTTATAGGTGTCGGAGATCTTCTGATACTCCTCCTCAAGCTCCTCGTCGGAAACGCTGAGAAGTCGGATCGTAGCCATGTCGTTCTGTGAGCCA
>JAZNWM010000010.1:0-5268 GCA_045593345.1 Eubacteriales bacterium | reverse complement strand
CTGCCTCGCATATATGCAAGCGGTGCGATCTCAATGACCCCACGCTCAATATACCTCTGATAATTCTCTGCCCCAAGCATCTCAAAGAGTGCATCGTAAAGCGGGCGGAGATAAGGATCTATCTTGCTCTGCAGATCTCCGGGGAGAAATCCGAGATGTTCGCCCGCCTCAACCGCAGGTCTTGTAAGAATGATCCTGTTAACGCTCTTGTTACGAAGGGCCTCTACCGCCATCGCTACAGCAAGGAAGGTTTTTCCCGTACCCGCAGGGCCAAGACCGAGAACGATAGTATTCTTTTTAATTGCTTCAACGTACTTTTTCTGACCAACCGTCTTCGCCTTAATGGTCTTTCCGCGGTTGGTGACACAGATAACGTCACGTCCAAGGCTCTCGGGACTCTCATCGCAGTTATCCCTTACAAGACTGATAACGTACTCCACGCTCTGCTCGCTTAGAGTCTCGCCCCCTCCGCTCATATGCTTCAGATATTCAAGGGTGCGGACAGCCTTGTCAACGGCATCGCTCTCGCCGCTGACGAGAATTGCGTCACCGTGTTCGCTGTCTGCTCTTCTATTTGAGATACGAACGTTAAAGGCGGACTCTATCTTCCTGACGTTCTGGTCGCAGGTTCCGAAAATAGTAGACGTTGCCTCGCTTGAATTAGTCATTACAATTCTTTCGGTCACAAATTAGCTCCTTCATTTTACAATATCAATATCCACCTCTACTCCAACCTCCGAGAGGAAAACCATATCAGAGGTAAGAATATATCCCGAATCTGTGAAATGCCCCTCGGTATTTATCTTAAGAAGATCCGCACCGGAAAGGCGGGAAAGCCTTAAGGACGTAAGTCTGTCGGATGCGATTTTCACAAGCTCCGCGTCGGTGTACTCCCTTCGCTCGATACCGTATTCTATGACGAATACCCGCTCAATTGACAAGGGCAGCCTTCGGGTGTTGAAGAGTGAACATTTTATTTCATCTTCTATTATAGCACATTCATTTGTCAAATTTCTATATCTTTTGAAAATATTTAGAGAAAATTTAAAGATATTTAGGGTAATTGAATGAGCTTTTCTGCTTTCTGCCGTCTTTTTTTCATATTCACGGCTGATTTCAACGCATACGCTGTCGTTTATTCTGCCTACAACCGACGCCTCTGCCCGACAGAAGCCCCCTCCCATCTCCTCGGGATACGCCCCGATTACGAGAATATCACCCTTGCGTACGGTGTCCCCCGCCTTTACGATTGCAATTCCACGCTTGACGGTTATCTCCTCAATAACGCAGTCGGCGGCGGCTACAATATTGCAGGGCTTACTGCTCTCCTCTACCGTGTCACCATTTTCCTCACGCTCGAGAATTTTGACGTATGCCACGCATCCCCGCCTGTTGATATTTATCCAGGATGCCTCCTCGCAGCTATCAAGAAAGGCAGACTCTATTTCAGAAAGGCTCTTCGCACACCAGAAATCGCCCAACTCAAAGCCACATTCGGAAAGCCCGAGTACGACCTGGCTATCAGTAAGAGCCTCGTTTCCCTCAACGCGAATATCCCACACGAGCCGGGATAAAAGTATAACCAAAGCAATCGAAATTATAAGCGAGCTGATCAAGGCACCCTTGTATTTTATTATTTTGAGTCTGCCGCAAAGTCCAAGAGGCTCAGAGTAAGTAAATTCAATTCTGCCCGATAATAAATTCTTTATTTTAGCAAAGTCCCGTTCTCTTACGATAATGCATCCATCATTATTTATGGTTGAGGGAATTGATGCACGAATAAATATTGAGGTCAGAAGGCTAAGGGCCTCGGGCTTCACCTCTATCCTTCTGTAGCCGAAAATCAAGGCGTCAATTCTTACCATATTTAAAGCTTATCCCCTCCACCTTACCAGCTATTTCAACGTTACCTCCCTCCAGCACGCAAAGAAGCAGTTTTCTGCCGCTTACCGTAATCCTTCCGCCGTGGCTTTGCAAATAAATCAGACTGTCTGAAAAATCACTGATGCCAATTATATCGCTTATAATAACCGACATTCCCCGACTTTCCCTGTCAGCCTCCAGGTGAAAGCCCTTTTTCACCCCTTCATAATCAATCCTGCTCTGTGGCTTTGCTTTTTCTGTCATTAACCCGAAAATCCCTTCATAACATTAGATAAATCATTACTAAAATGTATGCTTGAGGTTAATAAAAATGACTGATAGAGTGATAATTTGCAGGCAGAAAAACAAGGAATATAGCTACGGTGCGGTGATATGCATTGCTATTGCCCTGCTTATGATTATTATGAGCGATGAGATGCGTCGCGGAATTTATCAGGGACTGGTATTTTCATTTACGACGATTATTCCTACGCTCTTCCCCTTCTTTATTCTCTCGGACGTCTGGGGGTCGGCCTTCAAGCTGAATTCCCTTAGCCCTATGTCCCGACTATTTGAGAGATGCTTCGGTATCTCGGGCTGTGGACTATCAGCTCTTATCTCGGGGATTATCTGCGGTTTTCCCATCGGAGTTAAGATTGCCGTTGGATTATACGATGAACGAAGAATATCAAAGGATGAGCTTCAGCGTCTTGTGGGCTTCGTTAATAACCCCTCCGTTGCCTTTGTGATTTCGGGCGTGGGGGGTGGTATTCTCGGCAGCCTGCGGGACGGAGCTTTGTTATATTTTTCTCTGATAGCTTCAGCGTTGACAGTAGGATTTATCTTCCGTAAGAAAGAAAAAATAACTAATAAAACGGATGATAATTCGGGGCAGAGTTTTGATATTTCAAAATCCATAGTTTCCGCAGGTGTATCCTCAATGGCGGTCGCATCCTGCATCACAGCCTTCTCCGGTCTTCTTGCACTCCTATCAGCACTGATTAAAAACGAGCTTGCCTTAAGCCTTCTTTCACCCCTTCTTGAGGTCAGCAACGCTACGAAAATGCTGGGTGACTCCGTAGCGATTCCCTATGGTATCAGGCTTTTGCTTATAGGCTTCTCGCTTGGATTCTCGGGTCTGTCGGTGCATCTGCAGGCATTCTCCTTTTTTCGGGGCGAGCTATCAAAATCAAGGTATCTTCTGATGAAGCTTATTCAAGGTATGATATGCTCCTTGCTTAGCTGTTTTTTATCCCTTATATTCAAATAAAAAAGGCTGTCAAGGACAGCCTTTTTTTATTTATTCAATTTCCAACAGCACAGCGTTCTTCAGCTCAATCTTCAGCTCGCCCGTACTCTGATTATAATATTTATATATGGTTGAATAGACTGTAATGGTATCTCCGGCCTTTGGCTTTTCGCTCATCGCGTTATATCTGTTGCCCTGCTGGTCGTAAAGACCGTAAACGTAAATCTCGTTATTGTTCTCATCAACCAGATAGAGATTTCCGTAGGTTGCATTTGGTGTGGATTTAACCGTACCCTTAATGTAATAATACTCTGCCGTTTCGCCGTTAAGCGACAGTCCGTCGCCAATCTTAAGTGCATCGGGAATAGACGTTAGCGTGTAATCGTTATGCTTGACCTCAAGCTTGCCGTCTGCAATCTCCTTGGCGAGAAGGTCGCGGGCGAAGGTGGTATCGTCAAGATATGCAATAGTGGTAAGTCCGTTGGGGCTATAAAGCGAGGTATAGGTGTCAACGATTACATAATAAGCTTCGTTATTGTTGATGCTGTTAAGAATGGACGAGCCGTATTCGCTGAGAGCAACGTGATAATCACTGCTGCTACTGTTAATAAACTTGCTCTTCAGATTATATCCCGATACAGAGCAAAGAACGAGTCTGTTATCAAACGGAAGGAGTGAAAGAACGTCGGCATAGGTTTTAACTCCCGCCGTAAGATCGTAAGGAGCTCTGGTTCTTAAGAATCCGCCGCCAAGAACGATGTCGTACTCATCCCCCCACTTCTCAAGGCCTGCCTCAAGATAGAGCTTCGCAACGTATTCCTCAACCTCGACGTCGCTGTAATTTCTGGAAACTGTTCCAAGAGGAGCGTACGCATAGTCAATGATATCCGAATACTTGTCCTCAATAGCCTCGGTTTCAGCATCGTCCTCGTAATTACGATATACTCCGTTGGCAACAACGCCTGCATCGTTAACCTTATTATTAGAATTGGCTGAATTAACCGCGATCTCTACGTGAGAAATACCGTAGTTCTCGCCGCCGCCCTGAAGATGATAAACACCGCTGGGATCAACGAGAGTATAGTGCTGGTGGGTATGTGCCTCAAATACAAGATCAACGTAGCCGTTTGAAAGCACCGAGTCGTAGTAGCCCGAAAGTCCGGAGGAGCCCACCATAGAGGTACCGTTCTTGCTACTACCGTAGCCGTCGTGGAGCGAGTAAACGATAAGATCTGCCCCCTCCGAACGAAGCTTATCAGACTCAGCCTTCACGAGTGCGGTAAGCTGAGAGCCAACCTTAAAATGAACACCCTCCACCATATCGGAGGAAATAGAGGAATAGCAATCACCAATAGCACCGATAATACCAATCTTAAGACCGTCACGCTCTACCATAATCGAGGGCGTGCAGTAATCCGCAAGCTTACCCGTGCTGTTTTCGTAAATATTAATCGCAAGGAAGGGGAAATCTGCAATCTCAAGATTTGCCCTGATGTCATCCTCGCCCCAATCAAACTCGTGATTACCGAGAGTCATAGAAACGAAGCCCATTGCGTTCATCCATTCGGTGACAAGCTTACCGCCGGTAAGGTTAGACTCGGCTGTTCCCTGCCACATATCTCCGCTGGACAGAATTACAACGTTGTCGTCGGTCTCGGTCATCTCCTTGAAATATGAACCAAGCTCGTCAACGCCGGGCTGTGTATCGGTATCGCAGAATTTGCCGTGAAGATCGTTTACAACGTAGAAATCAATTACTACGATTACGTATTTCTGACAGAGATCACAATAATCGTCGTTATTCTCGTCAAGATGGTCACCGCCGGGACAGTCAGGCTCATAATCATCGCTGACGTTTCCGCCCGAATTACCTGCATCACCCGAGCCACCGTTTGTCGAGCCTCCGTTATTAGTGCCGCCATTGTTGGTGCCGCCATTGTTGGTGCCGCCCGAGCCACCTATATCAGAGCTTCCGCCCGAGCCGTTATTATTTCCGTTCTGATTGCCGTTGATATTCACACAGGAGCTAAGCGAAAGCAGCGTGCATAAAGCGGTACACAGAACAAGAATCAAGGCAATTATTCAAGTCGGATCGTAGCCATGTCGTTCTGTGAGCCAAGGAGTTGATAATATGCCTTGTCTTCCTAAGACCGCTT
>JAZNWM010000009.1:0-3870 GCA_045593345.1 Eubacteriales bacterium | reverse complement strand
TAAGCTTCTCCTTATTTCATTATATCACGAAGGGGCTTTATCATTCCCCTATCAAAGGTGGAATAGGTCAGATCTCCATAGCATCCCGTGTGAAGCCAACGCCATTCACCGAAAACGCCGAAGAAAAGCCACAGACGGTACACCTGTGATTTTCATCAAGGAAGTGAACGAGTGGGGGCTTAAAAAAGAAATTTTGATTAATTGCAAAATGCCGCCGAGCAGGATCGCAGGGCGGCCTTCGCTTATTATAGAATGGGAGCCTCAAGATCCTCAAAGTAGCCGCGGTACTTGATGTCAACGCTGCTGGTCGGGAAGAGGAACTTATAGAGCTCGGTGCAATAGTCGTCGGTCATCGAGGCGATGTAGTCAACGACGATCTGATTAGGCTCGGTTTCCATATAGGGCTTGCTGTGGGCATAGTGATTTGCCAGAACGAAATCAACGTGATGCTTATAGATCGGAGAGGACCTCTTCCCTGCCTTAAGGTCGGCAAGGAGCTGATAATACATTCTGTGCATCATCGGTCTTACGGTTTCGTCAAGGATCTTTGACACGTGATCCTTCTTATAGATCTGCTCGTAATTATCACGCTTCGCCGCACGCATAGACTGATAATGCTCCTCGTCAAGCTTGATATAAGGCTTGCCGTAGCTGTTCTCGATGATATTGACCATAAGGTTATTCATAATATCAGAGTTGATAATTCCGATGCCGGCGTCAACGATATCGTGGGAGGAATCAAGCAGGCCTGCACGAACGGCATCCTGGCGGTCCTTACCAAGATATGCGATAATATCAGATACACGAACGACGCAGCCCTCAAGCGTGGAGGGGATGATCTTAATGATATTAGCCTGGTCCACGTAGCAGCTCTCCACCATCTCATCAAAGGCCCTGAAGCCATCGAGGAAAACGGGGCGGTATTCATCCATCTCAAACTCACCGTTATGAGTGATGATACCGTCAAGGGTGTCAAGGGTGATGTTGTGGTCAAAAATACCGTCAAGCACACGAACAGAGTGAACGTTATGGTTGAAATAGCGGCCTGTTTCAGCACGGTAGACCTCGCTGATAAACCTCTCGCCCGCGTGGCCGAAGGGGGTGTGGCCAATATCGTGGCCGAGGGAGATGGCTTCTATAAGATCAAGGTTAAGTCCCAGTGCGGCACCGAGGGTACGGGCGGTACGGGAAACGAGCTGGACGTGGAGGGCACGCCTTGTGATATCGTCATTCTTATAGAAGGAAAACACCTGCGTCTTGTCGGTATATCTGTTATAATATGGGCTGTGCAAAATCTTATCAACGTCACGAAGATAAGCGGGACGCCAGGCAGACTCGCGGTCAGAGGACATATCACGACGAATTGCCTTACTGCCGTCGGCGGCAAAGTTTGGGCCTGTGCCGTGCTCTCTGTCATATCTGATACGCTCGGACATTTCGCGGCTTAGATGCTCGTAATTTCTTGCTTTCATAATTTTTCTACTCCTTTCCGGAGACGTTTTATTTCTATATTTATATTAGCATATAATAAAAAAATAGTCAAGTATTTATTTTTAACAGTGTGACCAAGTCACATTCATCTATTTTCCCGATGCAAAAATGCCCCATAAAAAATAAAAAAGCCCGCTGGGTTAGGGCGGACTTGATTATATGTTGGCTTACGCCATTGCGTTGAACTTCTTGGTGAACTCGGACTTCTTGTGAGCCGCGTTGTTCTTGTGAAGGATGCCGTGAGCAACTGCCTGGTCTACCTTCTTAACAGCAAGTCTGTAAAGCTCGGAAGCAGCGGTCTTATCGCCTGCCTCTACTGCAGCGTTGAACTTCTTGATAATAGTCTTGAGCTGGCTCTTAACCATCTGGTTCTGGAGTGCCTTAGTGCGGTTAACAAGAATACGCTTCTTAGCGGACTTAATATTAGCCATTTTGTTTCTCCTTTTAATTTTAAGCGACCTATGCTCTGCTAATTCTGCGGCTGAGAGGGTCCGTCAGGGCTCACTTTACATACGATCACATTTTTTACCTGAAGTATTATAGCATACTATCATAAAAAAATCAAGAGGTTTTGAAAAGATTTTAATAATTATTTTGATTGCCGTTTATTATATTCGTTTTTTTCAATCCTGCTTTTGCTATTATACCATAAATAAAGATCAACTCCGTTTTTTTAACAATATTTAAGAATTTAAAGCCCTTTTTCAACATTTGTTGAACAAAAGTCAATTGACTTTAATTCCTGAATTTGTTATACTTATAATAAGTTTTTTTCCCGAGGCAAATATCTATGAACACTTTGATTATTTTCTTAATATCGGCTATAGCCGTAGTTCTTCTGAACACTATTTTTAATAAATCAGACAAGGCCATTGGCGAGAATGCTCTGAAGGCTCTCTCCGTTCTGCTTTGTATTTTGGGAATATTCAGATATTTCCTGTCAGACGCCTTCGTTGAAACTGTTGTCGGCGGTGCAGACGTATGGCAGAGCCTGCTTCGGTGGGGTTATCACATTGGCTATGCGGTGCTGCCCATATCGGTGTTCTTCAGCAGCCGACTGTTCCGCAATATTGCAAGCTGCTTTTCCCTGCCCGTATCGATCCTCTGTGCCCTGTTCTACGACTCTACCTTCGCTTATTTCGTTGCCGAGGGTGCGGGCGGATATTATATAAACGAGCATCTGAGACATTTCACTTATACTCTTGAGCTCGTGATTGCTATCATTATTCCCATACTGATGCAGCCGAGATACAAGCACGTAATTTCGCTCAAGGGAGCGAAGGAGCCGCTTTCGGCACTTGGCATCACGGCACTTATTCTAATACAGATGATGCCCTCATATATTCCAAACTCGCTTATTGCAAAATTTGAGATCGGAACGGGTATGTTCGGCGGTCTTCACCTGCTGTGGCTTGGTTCATTGGTTGCCGAGATCGTTCTGCTTCATTTTATCTTCAGAAAACGCAGTAATGAAGACAAATATCTGCTGCTTGTATTTTTGGTAATCGCCCAGGTGATGCATACCACGTCGCCTATGATTCGCGGCTTTACCTTCTCAAGACTCCCGCTTCAGCTCTGCAATATTGCCGCGTTCTTCTATCTCTATATGATAATCAAAAAAGACAGGCGTGTATACGATTTCTGCTATCTTGCAAATATGGTCGGTGCGGCTATTGCGATGGTGCTGGTGGACTTTTCCTCGGAAGCACTGTCCTTCTGGAATCTCCATTACATCTACGAGCACAGCTTCGTCGTGATGGTTCCCGTGCTGTGCTACACCCTTGGAATTTTCCCGAGACTTGACAAATCTGCCATCAAGCATATGCTCGGGTATTTCAGCATTTATTTTGGCTTTATCTTCGTTTTCGGTACGATTGTCAACGGACTTGATAAAACGCCCGATTTCTTCCCCGTAAATCATTTCTATATGTTCAATCCCGAGGTAGCCGTTGACTACCTTCCCTTCGTAGGCTTTACCGGGCTTGTTCATTGGGAGCTTGGCGGGTTTGAGATCTATCCGCTTCTCGTCCTGACCATATTCATCGTGTTCACCCTGTTAAACGTCCTTTTCTACTTTATCACAAGAGGAATATACAGGCTCTCCGACCGTATAAAAGGCAGAGGCAAAGAGGATGAGCTCGCTACCGCATTGAAATAAAAAAGTTAAGCAGGCATTTTTGCCTGCTTTTCTATTGACTTTAGGATATTTGTGTGGTAAAATGTTTAAGTAACTGCGGGTATGGCGGAATTGGCAGACGCGTTAGACTTAGGATCTGATGTTAATTCGTGCAGGTTCGAGTCCTGTTACCCGCACCAAAAGTCCTTCGCACCTTAGTGTGGAGGGCTTTTTGCGTGGTAATGTGGTGAGAACCTGCTCTC
>JAZNWM010000008.1:0-5568 GCA_045593345.1 Eubacteriales bacterium | reverse complement strand
TACCGAAGCCGATAAGCTGAACCTTGTCACCGTTCTTAAGTGCACCTGCGATTGCAGCGAGGGTAGCGTTTACAGCCGCCTCTGCGTCCTTCTTGCTGAGAGAAGCCTCAGCTGCTACTACGTTTATGAGATCTGTCTTGTTCATTGGTTTATACTTCCTTTCAAATTAGTACGCGTTTTACCGCATAATTATTATATCAATTATTTGAAAGCAAAGTCAAGCGAAAAAAACATTTTTTCGGATTAATAACAGCCGTTTTCGTCTTAATAGATAATTTTGTCAGGATAAATTTGTATATTTTGCTAATTCGTTGATTTTCTTAGGCGAAATAAGTCCTAAAAATGATGAAATTCCAAGATATATCAAGGCACAGAGGGCTATTGAAAGCAGCAGCGAGGGCGTTTCAGAAATCACTTTTATCAGCCATCCGTAGACGATTCTTGATGCAAAAACGGCTATCAGAGCGTTGATATGAGGAAGAAGGGATAGCTCAAATAGGGGTATATGCTTTTTAAACGCTACGGCATAAATTATGCTTGACACAAGGGTTGCTGAGGCGTATGAGAGCACCGTTCCGACAGGTGCTCCAAGTATTCCCATTTCCGTCCTTGTTATTAACAGATAGCTTGCGATAAGCTTTACCCCGCCGCCGATAGCCATAGAAGCAAGCGGTGCCCTCACCCTTCCGAAAGCCTCAAGAAGAGTGTTAAGTATGAGCAGCAGCGAGGAGAACAGTATTGCAGGCGAAATCAAACAAAGCAGCACCGCCCCCGTCTCAATCTCGGATTTCTTAAACAGCATCCTAAGAATCTCGCGGGAGTAGACGATAAGTCCTATCATCATCGGTGCAGAAATAAGCGAGCAAAGCTCTATTGCACTCCTCTCCGCCCGAAGAAGTCCATCATAATCCGACGTTACCCGACATCTTGTGAATACGGGCAGAAAAGCGATTGATATGGGCGAGATTACCGACGTTGCAAGATTCAGCATCGGAACGGCAAGGGTGGTATAGTTGCCGTAAAGGGCGGAGGCCATCTCCTCCAAATAACCGATTTTCACAAGGCTACGCATAATAAGTCCCAGGTCAATTATGTTAGTTAGACTCATTATTGCCGCACTCATAGTGATTGGAATTGATATAGAAAGCATTTTCCTTACGATGGGTAAAATATGCGTGCCGCTTTCACTCTGCCCTGACTTTTCCTTGATTATTTTATTTTTTGAGCAAACGAGCAGGTAAATAAGTCCGAACAGACAGCCCATCGTCACACCGAGAATAGTGAGGGCTGACAGCACCGTCAGAGGTAAATTCAGTCGGACACCCACCATCGCGAGCAAAAGTCCCAAGCCAAGCTTTCCTATCCCCTCTATCACCTGGGACACCGCAATATCCATAAGGCGTGAGTTGGCACTCAGATATCCCCGTATTACACCCGACAGGGACACGAGAATAATGGACGGAGCAATTGCCAGCATAGTAAAATATGCTCCCGAATTGCCGATAAGCCTTGCCAGGGGCGAGGCAAAAATTATAAATAATGCGGTTAGCGTACCGCCGATAAGCAGAAATAGTCCGCCTGCTACACGCAGAATTTTTCTCTCCTCCGTCACCCTGCCCCTCGCCTTTGCCTCGGAAATCAGTATCATAACCGCCTTCGGCACTCCTGCGGTACAGAGCAGATAAAAGAAGGCGTAGACGGTATACGCCGAGTTGAAATATCCCATTCCGCCGTCACCAAGCAGCGATGCAATCGGGATTTTATAAATCAGTCCGATAAGCTTTACTATCAACGTTGATACGGTCAACGAAAGCGTGCCGCCTACGATTCCGGAGAGCATACCGCCCGCGTTTTTCTTTGCATTTTCTCTATCCATTTTTCCTCCAAAAAAGAAAGACTCACTAAAATATATTAGCGAGTCTTCATAATTATAATATTAATGAGGAAAAGATGGTATTTTAATACTTTGAAAATGCAAAAATGCCCGGATTTTCGTCAAATTCGTATTTACTGCTCCACGCCGTAGAACTTGAAGATCTCCGCCTTGTTCTTCTGCCGTCTTTCAGAGCCCTCGCTCTCCTCTGCAAGATACTCGTAGGGGTACTTGGGGCGGAAGAGTCGCATAATCTGTGCATCCGAGCCGACGGGGCCGTCAAATTTCACAAGCTTGGTCACCGCACCCGCACCGACAGCGAATATGGTCTGGAACTCCTCCATCATATAGACGTTATAAAGTCCCTCGTGACCCTCAACCGAGAAGCCTACATTCTCAAGATTGCCTACGGTATTCTTCTGTCTGTACATATAATATGGCTTGTAGCCTGCGAATTTCGTCTTCAGCTGTGAATAGGACACGCTCTTCGCCGCATCACCGCCCGTCAGCGAATAGACGCTGGAATTATTACGAAGGGCGTCAGACGCTTTCTTGACACAGAAGGTGTGAACGGTGATATTAGTGGGAGCAAGCTCAATGATTCTATCCATCGTCTCGGAGAAGTTCTTGAAATCGTCCCCAGGCAGACCTGCAATAAGGTCAACGTTTATATCGCGGAAGCCAATCTCCTTGGCAAGAGCAAAGGCACGGAAGAAGTCCTCAACGCTATGTCTCCTGCCTATCTCGCGAAGAATGTCGTCGTTGAGCGTCTGAGGATTAACGCTGACACGGGTGACACCGTGTGCCTTCGCCACCTCAAGCTTCTCTCTTGTAATGGTATCGGGCCGTCCCGCCTCAAGAGTGAACTCGAGAAGCCCCTCGGGGTCAACGTTATCGTTAATCCTGCCGAGAAGACGGTCAAGCTGCTCTGCACTGAGTGTTGTGGGGGTACCGCCGCCAATGTAAACGGTCGTAATACGGAGTCCAAGACGCCTGATAGTGTCAAAGGTATCCTCAAGCTCAATAATCATCGCATCAAGATACTCGTCTATCATTGACAGCAATCGCTTTGTGGTATAGGAAACGAAGCTGCAATATGCACAGCGTGATGGGCAGAACGGAATTGAAATATAAAGTGAGCAGGTGTCCTGGTGCGTCTTCTTCATAATCTTCATCTCGGCGTTTGCTACCGAAACGGCAAGAGCCGCCTTCTGCGGATTGAGGAAATACTCATCGCGAAGCACCTTCTTAGTCTTAAGCACGCCCTTACCAGAGCGGAGAATGGAATTCGCAACCTTGGCAGGACGTACACCCGTAAGAATGCCCCAGGGAGGCGTGTGACCAAGCAGCTCCTTACCCGCCGCAAAAATTGCCCGACCGACCGCAATAGCCTCGTGGGTGGAGAAATTGATCTCCTCCGCAAGAGAAACGCTCTCGGTGGCCTCGCACAGCTTATCGTTAAGCTTGATAGAGGCGTAGGCGGTGACGGTGGTCTGCTCCTCGTCGCGATAGATCTCTACCGTAACCTCCGGAACGTCGGCACCCGGCTGCTCTCCCTCGCCGAAGGTTGCCCCGGGGAAGAAGACCATACACAGCGTCTGCACGTAATATTTATTTATATCGCCGTTAATCCTTAATATCATAAAAATGCTTCCTTGATTGGAATTTTTGCTAAAACAGTACTCTGCCCCGAATTATCTCTTTAAAACCGCCGAATCCATAATGATGGTCACAGGGCCGTCGGTTGACATCTCGGTACGCATATCGGCACCGAATATACCCCGCTCCACCTTACCGATACGGGCTTCAAGCTGGGAGATAAAGAACTCGTAGAGCTGATTTGCAAGAACGGGAGGAGCCGAATTCAGATAGTCGGGACGGTTGCCGTGAGCGTAGTTTGCGTGGAGGGTGAAGTTTGATACCACCATCGCCCGACCGTCAACGTCTTTTATAGAAAGGTTCATCTTACCGTTCTCGTCGGAAAATATACGAAGCTTTGAGATTTTTTCGGCAAGAGCCGTCGCATCACGCTCCTCGTCCCCGACCTTAACGCCGAGGAGAAGGTAAAGCCCCTTATCAATGCTGCCCGACAGAATTCCGTCGGCATAGACAGTGGCAGAATTAACTCTTTGAATAACGCAAATCATATTCTTCTCCCGATCAGTTCATAAAGCCTCGTCTTACCGAGACGATCTTAGGCAGCGAGCGAAGGCGTGAAACGATAGAATCGTAATGGGACACGTTTCTGCACCCTACGACGATATTAATTGCCACGTCATCATCCTTCGGCTGTGTATTTATCTGTGTAATAGAAACCTTCATATCCGCAAGTGCCATAGAAATATTCGCAAGCACGCCGATACCGTCCTCGGCAATAATCTGAATCATAGCCTCGTAAATGGGACTCTGTGTGCTTCCCTCGTTCTGCTGCCATTCAGCACGAACCCAGCGGCCGAGATTTTCCTCGTTACCGCGGGAGGCAATAACGTTAGGACAGTCACACTTGTGAATAGAAACGCCGAAGCCACGGGTGATAAAGCCCACGATTCTGTCACCGGGAAGAGGATTACAGCACTTTGCAAACTTAATCTGATAGCCGTCGTCACCGTCGATAATGACGCCACCGGTTCCCTTGTGCTTCTTGCTTACGGTAGAGATCTTGACCTTTGCAAGCTCCTCCTCTGCAGTAAGAGGGCCTTCCGCCGCAATACGCAGCTTCTCGATCTCCTCCTTGATCTTAGGCATAAACCTTGAGAGAGAGAGACCGCCAAAGCCGATGGTGTTATAGAAGTCCTCGGCGTTATTGATACTAACCTTCTTGGCGATTGCGGTAATAATTTCCTCAATCTGCTCATCGGTAATATCCTTATACAGTCTTCTGCACTCGCGGTATACCTCGGCACGTCCAATTTCAATATTCTCGGCTCGTGACTCCTTCTTGAACCACTGACGAATCTTTGAGCGTGCCTGACCGGTCTTGACTATCTTAAGCCAATCTCGGCTGGGGCCCTTTGAGGAATTGGAGGTAATAATCTCTATAATATCACCGTTGGAGGGTATTCTGTCAATAGGAACGATAACGCCGTTTATCTTGGCACCGACCATCTTATTGCCCACCTCGGAGTGAATGGCGTAGGCAAAGTCTATTGCCGTAGAGCCGAGGGGCAGCGAGATAACGTCACCCTTCGGAGTGAAGACGAAGGTCTCGTCGTGGAATATATCGGTCTTGAAGGAATGGATAAACTCGTCAGGGTCGCGTGTGCTCTCGTCCGACTCAAGAAGCTGGGCAATCCATCGAAGCTTCTCGTCAATATTAGTTTTCGAGGACTTGTCGCCCGACTTGTACTTCCAATGTGCCGCAATACCGTATTCCGCCTCCTCGTGCATCTCTACGGTACGAATCTGAACCTCAAAGGGAATTCCGCTGTGGCCGATAACGGTGGTGTGAAGAGAGCGGTAAAGGTTGGGCTTGGGTGTAGAAATATAGTCCTTAAAGCGACCGGGAATAGACTTGAACACCTCGTGAATATAGCCGAGGGCGGTATAGCACTCCAGCTCGGTCTCAACGATAACTCGGACGGCGTAGAAGTCGTATATCTCGTCAAAGGCCTTGTTCTGGCTATACATTTTACGGTAAAGGCTGTAAACTGATTTTACCCTGCCCAAGTCGGATCGTAGCCATGTCGTTCTGTGAG
>JAZNWM010000007.1:0-5585 GCA_045593345.1 Eubacteriales bacterium | reverse complement strand
TGTGCGGGTCGCAGAGATAGCCAAGCTCATTCCAGATTCTGCCAATGGTCTCCCCTGCCCGCGCATCATCACAGCAGGCGGCGAAAAACTCGCTCTGAATCTTCTCAAGGGCAGCGCCCTCAAGGCAGTATACGCCCTTTTCCTTAAGCTCCTCCATCAGCGCTGCCACTCTCGCCCCGTCCTGATTGCAGACGAGGTAGAGAAGCCTCTCGAGATTTGAGGAAATAAGTATATCCATCGAGGGTGACATCGTGGGGTAGAACTCTCTGTTCCTGTTGTAAACGCCCTCGTTTATAAAGTCGGTCAGCACGTTGTTTCTGTTTGACGCACAGACCAGCTTGCCGACGGGAAGCCCCATCCGCTTCGCAAGATAGCAGGCGAAGATGTTGCCGAAATTACCCGTAGGCACGCATACGTCGATAGACTCGCCGAGGCTGACAGCACCCGAGGTATACATATCGCAGTATGCCGAAATATAGTAGACTATCTGGGGAACCAGTCTGCCCCAGTTAATAGAATTCGCACTTGAGAGGAATACCCCAGCCTCGTTAAGCCTGTCTGCAATAGCAGGGTCGGAGAAGATAGCCTTAACGCCGCTCTGGGCATCGTCAAAGTTGCCGCGGATGCCTGCCACACTGACGTTTGCTCCCTCCTGGGTCTGCATCTGTCTTTTCTGCACCTGACTTACGCCGCCGGTGGGGTAGAACACCTGTATTTTCGTGCCGGGGACGTCCTTGTAGCCCTCAAGTGCCGCCTTGCCCGTATCGCCCGAGGTGGCAACCAGAATAAGTGCAGTACGCTCCTCGCCGCATTTCTTAAGTGCTCGGGTAAAGAGCCTGGGCATAATCTGAAGTGCCATATCCTTGAAGGCACAGGTAGGGCCGTGCCAGAGCACCAGCTTATATTTATTGCCCGTCAGGGCGGTTATGGGTGCGGGGGAGGGGATGAACTTATCCTCGCCGTATGCCGCCTTGGCATCCGAGAGAAGCTCCTGCTCGCTGTAGTCGGTGAGGAAGAGCGACAGCACCCTCGCCGCACGCTCGGGGTAGGAAAGGGCAGAGAGCTCCTTTATAAATTCAATATCAATTTCGGGTATCTCCCTCGGCATAAAGAGTCCGCCGTCGGAGGCAAGCCCCGTCTTTATTGCTTCGGCGGAGGATACGCCCTCCTTATGTGCACCTCTGGTGCTTATGTATTTCATAGGCTTGATCCTTCTTTGCTACGCTTGTAATAATATTTACTGTCAAAGGCGGTGTTCTTGTCAAAGCAGCCCTCAAGATGCTTAAGCTCCTTGACCCTCTGGCCCTTGCCCTCGCCCTCCACGTAGACCTCTATGACGTCAAAGCGGTACCGTGTGTCCGAGGGATGACTCGCCTTGTAGTAGCCTGCCACCTTTATTATCTTTCTTTGCTTTTCGCCGTCCACCGACGAGGCGGGACGTGGCTCCTTAAGTCCTATAGACTTAATATTACGGGTCTTTACCTCCACGAAGGCGGTCACGCCCTTCTTCCTCGCGATAATATCTATCTCCGAGCCGAGTGCCACGTAGCCCCGCTCGAGGATGCGGTATCCCTTTCTGCGAAGCAGCCTTGCCGCCGCCCGCTCGCCGAGATTACCCGTCAGCCTTTTCGGTGTAAGTATATTCAGTATTTTCATTTGTCGAGGAATTTGAGGAAGGTTTTGCGGTAAATGGGTGCAACGCCGTATTTTCTCACCGCGTCCATATGATCCTTCGTGGGATAGCCCTTATGCTTCGCTATTCCGTACTCGGGATACTGACGGTCAAGCTCAATGCAGCCTCTGTCACGGGTCACCTTGGCAAGCACCGATGCCGCCGCAATGGAATAGCTCTTTGCATCTCCCTTTACCACCGTTTCGGTAGGAATGTCAAACCCGCGGGAGCAGTTGCCGTCGATAAGGGCAAAATCCGCCTTCACCGAAAGGGCCTCCACCGCCCGTCGCATAGCCAGCATCGAGGCGTTAAGTATGTTGATCTCGTCGATCTCCTCGGGGCTTGCCTCGGCGATGGCGTAGGCAATAGCCTTCTCCTTTATTATATCAAAGAGCTTCTCACGCTTCTTCTCGCTAAGCTTCTTCGAGTCGTTAAGTCCCTCGATCTCAAGGCCGCGGGGCAGAATTACCGCCGCCGCTACCACAGGGCCGCAAAGGGGACCGCGTCCCGCCTCGTCACAGCCGCAAACGGCTATATAGCCCTCGCTGTAATGCTTCTCCTCATATTCAAAGGTAGGCATCTTTATCTCCAATCTGTGAGAAATTTTATCTGTCGCAGGGTGACTCCAGAGTGATTCTGCCGATCTTACCGCCGCGGAATTCGTCCAGCAGCATATCGGCACATCTCTTGTGGTCTATCTCGCCACCGCTGATAAGGAAGCCACGCTTCCGTCCCACAAGCTCAAAAAGATCGTAGGAGTCAAGCCCCTCGGTCTCCTCGTATCGAAGCTTGTATCTCGTCATAAATTTGTCGGGTGCCACCCTCATCAGCCGTGAGCAGAGTATCATCGCGATCTCCTCGGTGTCAAGTATCTGGTCGCGGATAGCTCCCGTCATCGCCAGATTTTCGCCCACCGTCTGATCCTCAAACTTCGGCCAGAGCACGCCCGGCATATCAAGAAGGTCAAAGCCGATCCTTGTGGGAACCCATTGCTTGTCCACCGTGACGCCCGGGCGGTCCTCAACCCGAGCCTTCTTATTGCCTGCGATTCGGTTTATAAGCGAGGATTTACCTACGTTGGGAATACCAACTATCATAGCCTTGAGCTTGCGTCCGTCCATACCCTTGAGATGATATCTCTCAAGCTTCTCGGACATAATATCGCGTACGGCATCGGCAAGCCTGTCAATGCCGAGACCGCTTGTGGAGTCAATGACCACAACACGCTCGCCCTTTCTTTTAAAGCTCTCAACCCATTTTGCAGTCATATCGGGGTCGGCAAGGGTGGATTTTGTAAGAACGCTGATCTTCGGCTTGCCGCCGATAAGACCGTCTATTTCGGGATTTTTCGAGCTGTAGGGAATTCTCGCATCCAGAAGCTCGATTATTATATCAACCTCGGGCAGACACTCACACATCATACGCTTGGTTTTCGCCATATGCCCGGGGAACCACTGTATAGGATTAGTTGCCATAATTATCCTTTGCTGTTATTTATTATTAGTTAGTCAACAACGCCGAATTTGTCGAAGGGGAAGAATCTTATAACCACCCTGCCGAGAATGGCATCGGTGTCGATCGGCCCAACGCTGAAGGCACGGGAGTCAAGCGAGTGATATCTGTTGTCACCCATAACGAATATCTCACCCTCGCCGAGAGTGATGGGCTTATTAAAGCCTGAGGTGTCAATATTGCAGTCCTTGGCGTTATAGGCGTAATCCTCCTCAAGAAGCCGACCGTTAAGGTATACGATAACGTTGCCCTCGCCGTCAAGGCTTACCTCAACCGTATCACCGGGCAGGGCAATAACACGCTTCACCACCGCCTTATGAAGCGAGGTGGTGTAGTCCTCAAATACGATAATATCACCGTAGTCGGGGGTGTAGAACAGGTCGGAGATAATCAGATGGTCGCCGTCCGCAAGAGTCGTATTCATAGAATCGCCCTCTACGATAGAGTGCCTGAATACGAAGGAGGTAAGCAGAATTACCGCAAGCAGGACGAAGACGAACATCTCCGCAATATCAAACACCCAGTCCATAGCCCTGGGCCTGTCGGGGTCATAAACGCTCTCTTGGGGCTCCTCCTCGTCCTCTGCCGTCTCCTCGGGGGTACCGTCGACCGTCGGGCCGAAGCTCATCGCGATCTGGAAGCCGTCGTCAACCGTCTCCTCCTCACCGCCAAGGCTGTAGTCGGGCTCCTCCAGAGGCAGCTCCTCGCGGATTTCAACCTCCGCCTCGGGCTCCTCGTACTCCTCGGGGGCAAGGGTGATCTTCTCGTCCCAATCCTCCGGGCTGTGAGTTCTCCTCTCGGTGCGGTCCTTTTTACGCTTATCGTGATGCTTCGGCAGGGTAATGAGAACCTCCTCGGGATTCTCCTGCTCAACCTCGTCGGGCTGGGCGGCAGCCGCCTCGTTACGCTTTTTGCCGATCAGCTGGTGAAAATCCGCCATAAAGCTGTCAAATTCTGCCTCGTCAGAGGTTTCGCCGTAGTCCTCCTCATCGTCATTGAGGGCAAGGGCGTCGAGCGAGTCGGTATTCTTCGCCTTCTCTCTATCGTTTTCGGTTTCCTCGGTGGGCATTTTCTTCTCGTCTGCCATCAGAAGCACCGCCTTTCGTAATAATTAATAATATATTTTACCATATTTTGCGAGTAATTACAATATTTTTTTAAAATATTTTCGCAAAATATTACTACGCCGCCATAAAATGAAAAAAAGACCGCCGCTGCGACGGTCTTCAAGCTATCCCAAAAAAGGACTGTCGCGAGGACAGCCCTTAATGTATTTTAGGTATTGAGTATCTTATACAGCTCGGATTTTGACATCCTTCTGTCCTTTGCCGCACGCTTTATGGCGTCCATTCGTGGCATACCAAGGCTTTCGTATCTTTTCACGTGCTCCTCGGGGGAGAGTGAGAGCAGCTCGCTAAGCTCATCGCTTACCACCTCGCCGACGAAGCCCTCTACCACCAGAACGTACTCTCCGCGTGGCTCGTTCGCCTCGTAAAACGCAACCGCATCGCCGAGAGTCGTACGCTTTATTTCTTCATTTAGCTTAGTTAATTCGCGGCAGAGTGATATTTTTCTATCCGTACCGAATATTTCCGCCATATCCGCAAGCGTGGCTCTCAGCTTGTGGGGAGCCTCGTAGAATATGAGAGTTCGCTCCTCGGTCCTGACCGCCTCAAGCTGACGTCTTCTCTCGTTTTTGCTTGCCGAGAGAAAGCCCTCAAAGGCAAATCTCCGCGTGCCGAGGCCCGATACAGAAAGGGCGGATACCGCCGCACAGGCACCGGGGATCACCGATACCGTTATACCGCTGTCGGCACACAGCCTCACGATATCCTCACCCGGATCGCTTATCGCAGGCATTCCCGCGTCGGTAATAAGGGCACAGGACTCGCCCGACAGCAGACGGGCAACAAGCCTCTCGCCGCTTGACTTTTTATTATGCTCGTGGTAGCTTACCAGCTCCTTCTTAATGCCGAGGGCGGTAAGCAGTCTTACCGAATTTCTCGTATCCTCGGCGGCAATAAAATCAACCTCGCAAAGCACCTTTACGGCTCTCTCGGATATATCCGCAAGATTGCCGATGGGCGTCGCCACAAGATATAGGGTGGATTTTTGTACCTTGTTTTTTTCAGTCATTATCTCTTAAAATCGGAAGGGAAGCTTCCGTTCTCCATAATATAATTCATATCGTCACTATACTCGGTGTGACTGCCGTCGCGGTAGATGATAAGCGGACGCGTTACGGTCAGAGTACATTTACCGCCGAGGCGTCCCTCAACGAGAGCCATCGAGGGCTCGGACATCATATCCGCGTGGACGAAGGTTATTCGCTTCGGCTCTATCAGGCTCTTACGCATCGCATCAATAATGTCGACGAGCCTGTCGGGACGGTATACTGCCG
>JAZNWM010000006.1:0-3014 GCA_045593345.1 Eubacteriales bacterium | reverse complement strand
CCGTCAAGGTCCCTGTTCCAGAGGCGGAGGACGGTGAGAACACCCGCGGAGCTTGCCCTATCGGCAAAGCGGCAAAGGCTGTCCACGTATGCGATATGCTGCTCCTCGCTGCCCCCCTCAAAGCTGTGAAGAGAGAGATTTACCTTATACACGCCCGAGGCGATAAGCCCGTCTGCCCTGCCGTCGATGAGAGTGCCGTTTGTTGTTATGGCACACTTGAAGCCAAGAGACGTAGCGTAGGCTATCATTTCAAAAAGGTCGGGATGAGTCAGGGGCTCGCCCATAACGTGAAGGTAGAGGTAGTCGGTAATGCCGACGAGGGAGCCGACGATCTGCTTGAATCTGTCAAGCGGCATTCTCTCCTTCCTTCTCGTAGTGCCCGGACAGAAGGAGCAGGAGCGATTACATATATTCGTAATTTCCACATAGACGCGTGAGTATTTTTTATCTTTCATATCTATCTCCGAGAGTTGGTATAAAGATTATACCACAAAACAAAAGAAATTTCAACAGAGGTAAAAATGTTTATTCGACTTGCGACGCGGGAGGATATTCCTGCAATTGAAGAAATATACGAGTCCGCCCGCAGCTTTATGAGAGAGAACGGAAATCCGAATCAATGGAGCGGCTCTCATCCGAACGGTGAGGATGCCCTGATGGGTATTGAGGATGGCACGAGCTACGTCTGTGAGGAGGATGGCGAGGTGGTTGCTACCTTTTACTTTAAGATGAACGCCGACGATCCTACCTATCGCCGAATTTATGAGGGGCAATGGAAGAGTGATACGCCCTATGCGGTGATACACCGCATAGCCGTAAAGCATCACGGTCAGGGTATCGTGGATTTTTGCTTCGACGAGTGCTTTCGACTGTTCCCGAATATCAGAATAGACACCCACAGGGATAATATCCCGATGCAGAGATGCCTTATGCGACACGGCTTTGAGTATTGCGGGATAATTTATCTTGCGAACGGTGACGAGAGGCTGGCGTATCAGAGGCTGCCCTGATCCTGTTCATAAAAAAACGGTTGCTTTTCGGCAACCGTTTTTTTATTCTATTCTTTGCTTTTCTTTTTATTTATAAATTCTACGGCATAGCCGACGAGCATTATTACGGCAAAGACAATGAGATACCATACATTGCCCATCTTGTGCTTCATAATGCTGGCGTAAATGATAACGCCGATGCCGAGAAGCGAAAGGATAGGAAGAACAAATCTCTTGAAGGGGTTAAGCTCACGCTCCTTAATTATCATAGAAACAAGGATGGGAATATAGAGGGCGTAAAGGGTGATAATAGGCAGCTCGGAGGAGTCGAAGGCATAATTGCTGACTCTACCGAAGGAGAAGAGGCCCGAGCCGAGAAGAATGAAATAGACGAACCAAACCGCACACATAAGGAGAGTGAAGATCGCCGAGTTGTGAGGCATATTGGTCTTCTTATCAACCTGGCTGAAGGTCTCGGGAGCAAAGCCCTCGCCGCGAGAGGCAAGAGAATAAATACCTCTGCAGCCGCCAAGCATAAGTCCGTTAAGAGTACCCAGGCAGGAGATGATAATAAGGATATTGATAAGCGACGCTATGGCACCGCCAAAATATCTGAAGGCGACGACAGTACCGTCCTTTATCATATCACCTATTCCCGCGAAGCCGAGAATACCCAGGTTATAGAGCGTGTAGGCAGCCATAATGATGAACGTGCCTGCACAAAGGGCGACGGGAAGATTTTTCTTCGACTCCTTGATCTCGGAGTTAATAGAGGTGGCAACGATCCAGCCCTCGTATGCGAAGATGGTGCTGCAGATGGCGGGGAAAAGTCCCGTACCCTGCCCTGCCTCGGAGGAGTGGATAGTGTAATACTCAAAATTGGATACCAGATTGCCGTTAAAGAGGCCGATGACCGTACCGACGATGGCAATAAATGCGATGGGAACCAGCTTCACTAACGTAGAGGAGATCTGGAACTTACCTGCAAGCCTCGGTGCGATGGTATTGACGAAATATGCGAGAACGAGATAGAAGAGAGCGAGGGTGATACACTCGGGACTGTTAAGCGAGCTGTTAAGCCCGTCAAAGAAGCCGAGAGGTGCCTCCACGTAGCCACAGGCAACGAGGGTATATCTGGCACTTACCCAAGCGAGAACGGCGGTCATAGCGGGATAGTAGATTAAGGACATAAACCAGCCGACGAAGTAGGCGTATTTTCTGCCGCACATAGCCTCGGCATAGTCAACAGCACCGCCGACCTGCTCGTATTTCGTAGCCATAACGGCAAAGGTGGTAGCGATAATGATCATTATCACGCCCGAAATGATCCAGGCAAGAATGCTGTACAATGCGTTGTAGCCTGCCTCACGCAGAACGTCGGGTGCCTTAAAGAAGATTCCCGAGCCGATAACAATACCGACAACCATACACACAGCGGTAAACAAACCGTATTTTTTCTTTAATGTCTCCATTTGCGACCTCCAAAAAGGATAAGTATATTACAGCTAATAAATATATTATAACTAAAATGTTGAAAAAAAGCAATAGTTTGTTAAATATTCTTATATTGCTTAGGTAAATTGTGAACAAATTGTTAATTTTTTAATTTTTCTTAACAATTTTTTACTTATTTATAGAAATTTATAAATAAATGTGTTATAATATAGCGGTTATGGAGGCCGCAAATTGACGGCTATCCTGAATTTTGCTTATAAAAAAATAATTATAAATTGGAGGAAACCCAAAAATGGCAAAGAAGTATTGTTATCTCTTCTCCGAGGGTAACGCAAATATGCGTGAGATCCTTGGCGGTAAGGGAGCTAACCTTGCAGAGATGACCAACATTGGTCTTCCTGTTCCCCAGGGCTTCACTATCTCTACTGAAGCCTGCACCCAGTACTATGAGGACGGCCGTCAGATCAACTCTGAAATTATGGCTGAAATTATGGACTACATCGTAAAGATGGAGGCTGTTACCGGCAAGAAGTTCGGAGACCTCGAGAATCCCCTTCTCGTTTCCGTTCG
>JAZNWM010000005.1:0-3203 GCA_045593345.1 Eubacteriales bacterium | reverse complement strand
TTTCTCTTAAATCGTTAAGTGAAGTCCATTTCATAAGAATTTTTCTCCTAAAATTTATTAAACACTTAATTATATCACATAAAAAACGCTAAAGTCAATACTAAATAATAAAAAGAAAGCCCAACCTTATAATCTTTTCCTTGACGGCAGGGTAAAAAGATGGTATAATTAGCAAAGAAAACATTCTTTGGGAGAAGTAAAATGAAGCTTGAGCTTGTTGCGACCTGCCTTTTCGGTCTGGAACGCCTTCTGGGTGAGGAGATAGACGCCCTGGGCTACGAGCGTATATCCACCATCGACGGCAGAGTCACCTTTGCAGGTGACGAGGAGGCGGTTGCCCTGTCAAATATATTCCTTCGCTACGCCGAGCGTGTGTTTATCAAGCTTGGCTCCTTTCGTGCGGAGAGCTTTGAGGAGCTGTTTGATGGTGTAAGACGGCTGAACTGGTCGGACTACATCGGCAAGAACGACGCCTTCCCCGTCAAGGGACACGCTATAAAATCAAAGCTGCACTCCATCCCCGACTGTCAGGCTATTATCAAGAAGGCTGTGGTACGCTCGATGTCGGCAGTCTACGGCATAGACAGGTTTGCCGAGAGTGGAGTAAAATATCAGATAGAGTTCTTTATCCTTAACGATATTGCCACCATTATGATAGATACCTCGGGCATCGCCCTGCACAAGAGGGGCTACCGCCGTGAATCGCTGGGGGCTCCTATAAGGGAAACTCTGGCGGCGGCTATCGTAGCAACCTCACGCCCTCGCGAGAACGTACTGCTGTGGGATCCTATGTGCGGCAGCGGAACTATCGCCATCGAGGCGGCTATGATGATGAAGAATATCGCTCCCGGCAGAGGTCGTAAATTTGCCGCCGAGGACTTTTCCTTCATCGACAAAAAAATATGGCAAAACGCACGGGAGGAGGCCTTTGACGTAGAGCGTACTACCGATTTTCGTGCATTTGCATCAGATATTGACACCTCGGCAGTTGCCCTCGCAGAGAAGAACGTTGCCCTGGCGGGCGTGTCCGACGTGGTCAGCGTGTTCCGTCAGGATGCGAGAAAAATCTCCGCCGACGGCAGACGCGGTACCATAGTATGCAACCCGCCCTACGGTGAGCGTCTGGGTACGATCCGCGAGGCAGAGCAGCTATACAAGGAAATAGGCCTGCATTTTCGCTCGCTCTCGCCCTGGCAGGTGTATATAATCACCTCCCACCCCGCCTTTGAGAAATTCTACGGCAAGCGTGCCGATAAGGTTAGAAAGCTGTATAACGGTATGCTTCCCTGCTACCTTTACCAGTATTTCAAGAATAATTAGGTCAGAATTTTTCCGGCAAAGCACTTTGAGAAAAAACAAACATAAAACAAAAAAGAGCGAAGAGATTCGCTCTTTTTTCTCTGATATGACAACTATAATTTGCATTTTAATCAATTCCATCCCAGGTTTCGCTATCGTTAAGGGTTGGGAAGAGGGGGTCACGAAGGATACGGCAGGAGGTGCGTGCCATCTCACGCGTGGATACGGTAAAGCCCTCTCGGTACCAGCTGATCATAGTGTAGACCAGACCTGCGAAGGCAAACTTGAAGATCCTCTCACGCACGCTCTCATCATCGTAGGGCAGGAATTTTGCGATAAGGATACGGTCGTTTATAGGATAATTTACCGTTCTTTCAATAAGGTTTCCCATAAGCCCCGAGCGGTCAAGGGCAGCGAGCATATCACGCTTCTCATACCAGAAGCGGAAATATTCCTCAAGCTCAGACACCAGCGAGCGTCTGGTTTCGTGGCTACGGTCAACCGAAAAGCCGCTGTACTCCGACATACAGTGATCGATGAGGGCGGCGAGGGCGTCGTCCTTACTGTCAAAATAGCGATAAAAGGCTTTTCTCGGCATATTCATCCGCTCACAAAGCTCGGTAATGGTAATATCCTCGTATCTTTTTTCGGTCAATATCTCAAAAAGACAGTTTTCAATGCTTCTCTGACGTTTTACCGACTGCTCGGTCTTGCAAAGCTTATACATAAGGCACCTCTCTTTTTAATCCCCTTTATTATAAATGTTATTCGAAAATTAGTCAACCGATAATTTCTGCCATTTTCTTGAAAATTAGTATATTTTTAAATTTTTTAACATATTTTTATTATAAATTTGTTAATATTATACAAATATTCCAATTATTTTTCGTTATAGGGTGTCACAAAAGTGGCACTTTTGGGACTTTTCAAATTGTTAATAATTTGTTATAATTGTTATGGCGTAAATAAAATAAATATTTTTTTGGAGGAAACAAAAATGGCAAAAAAACCCGTTCAGCTCGATGCAAACGGCCACCGCAAGTTCGGTATTCGCGACAAGCTCGCTTATGCTGCAGGTGACCTCGGCTGTAATATGAGCTTCTCCCTCAAGGGAACGGTTCAGACCTTCTGGCTTGTTTACATGATGATGGAAACAGGTCTATTCTCTATCCTTCTCCTTATAGTTCAAGCGTGGGATGCTATTAATGACCCTCTCATCGGTTCTTTAATCGACAACGACAAGAGAAAATACAAGCTCGGAAAGTACAAGACCTACATCCTTATTGGTGCAATCGGTCTTCTCGTAGGCGGTGCTGCTGTATTCCTCCCCTTCCCGAATGCCGGCACTGTTCTTAAGGCAATCCTCTTTGTTCTCGGATACATAATTTGGGATGCAGCTTACACTATGGCTAACGTGCCTTACGGAACAATGCTCAACATCGTTACCGAGGACGCCGGCGAAAGAGCTCAGCTTTCCGTATTCAGATCCATCGGTGGCGCAATCGGCGGTATGATTCCCGGTATGATTCTCCCCATACTCATTTGGCAAAAGGTAACCTATGATGGATCCACAAGCTTCCTTGACAGAATTGAGATTCCCAAGGGTGCTGAGAGTGCGTTTGCTCCCGAAAACTTCCACGTCAGCCCTGTTACTGGTGAAGCATATGAAGCAGGTGAAGCTGTGCTTAGCCCCCTCACCGGTAAGCAGCTTGAAATTCTCCTTGGTAACAAAGTGTTCTGGGCAGCGCATATCATGGGTATTCTCGGCTTCGTTGCCTTCCTTTTCATGATCAAAAAAATCACCATCCGCGGAAACGAATATGCCGAGCTTAACAAAGAGGGCGAAAAAGTTAACCTCTTCAAGTCATTCGGTACTTTCATGAAGAACCGTCCCGCTGTTGGCT
>JAZNWM010000004.1:0-1781 GCA_045593345.1 Eubacteriales bacterium | reverse complement strand
GGAATTGCACCCGGTACCAAATTTGAGGATCTTCCCGAGGATTTTGAGTGCCCTCTTTGCGGAGTAGGTACCGATATGTTCAGTGTAGAATAATCATAATAAGCGGATACCAAGGTGACGTTATTTTTCGACGTCACCTTTTTGTTTTGCATAAAATCGTCTCCCTCCGTCAATAATCTCTAAAAAAAGAAGAGGAAAAGTATGGAAGAAAATATACTTTTTGCCGATTACGGACGTAATATTGAGATGATGAGTCGGCGGCTGCGGGTGAAGGAAAGCTTTGACGTCATAGAGCGGCATCTTACCGTCGCCGAGAGGGATATGTGCTTTTACTATATTGACGGCTTTGTGAAGGACGGCGAGATGCTACGGATTATGCAGTATCTTCTGTCGCAGAAGCAAATCGGCTCGGCAGAGGAGCTGGAGAGGAAAATTCCTTACGTTGAGGTAGAGCTGACGCGGGAGGTAGAGAAGCTTATCCGCGGCGTTCTTTCGGGGCAGACGGCGGTCTTCGCCGAGAGCTTTGGCGGGGTGGCAATTCTCCTCGATCTGAGAACCTATCCTGCAAGACCTACTCAAGAGCCCGAGAGCGATAAGGTTATGCAGGGGGCAAGGGACGGCTTCGTTGAAACGCTGGTGGTAAACACCGCACTTATCAGGCGAAGAATACGTGACGAGCGGCTGACGATGGAGCATTTTTCTCTAGGCGGCTCATCCTCCACCGACGTGGTGGTCTGCTATATGGAGGGGATTGCCGACAGCGAAACGGTAGAGGAGGTCAGAGAGAAAATATCCTCCGTTCGCCCACGCTCGCTGACGCTGGGGTATCAGAGCCTTGCGGAGACGCTGATACGGTCGGGCTGGTACAACCCATTCCCGAAGATCCGCACCACCGAGCGTCCCGATACCGCCTCGGCACAGCTGCTGGAGGGCTCGGTAATAGTCCTTTGTGACACCTCCCCTCAGGCGATGATACTGCCCACGTCCATTTTTGACTACCTTGAGGAAACCGACGATTATTGCTTTCCTCCCCTTACGGGCAGCTATCTCAGGCTCGTTCGTACAGCGATACTTCTTCTGTCGGTCATCATAACGCCTCTGTGGTATCTTTCGCTTGAATATAACGAAATTTTCCCTGACGTTATGTCGTTTCTTGTACCTGACGAGCCCGGGGCGTTGCCCATAATCCTGCAGCTTTTTCTCGTGGAGCTCGCCATCGACGGTCTGAAAATCGCCTCGATGAATACGCCCGATATACTGTCAAGCTCGCTGTCGGTGGTGGGTGCATTGATACTCGGCGACTTTGCCGTCGGGGTGGGCTGGCTGTGCGAGGACGTTATACTCTATATGGCATTCGTTGCTATAGCGAATTTTGCCCAGCAGAACTACGAGCTTGGCTATGCCTTCAAATTTATGCGGATGATGATACTTGCCCTGGTTTATTTTCTCGGAATATGGGGCTTCGTGGCGGGAATACTGCTGTTTTTGTTCTTCGTGTCAACCAACCGTACCCTGTCGAAAAAGCATCACTATCTCTATCCGCTTATACCCTTTAACGGAAGGAGGCTACTGCATCTGCTCCTTCGTAGAAGGAAGCGTGATTTCGATGAAAATGTAAATAAAAGATAACAAAGGGGCTGTCACATTTGACGAGAACGAAAAAATCCGAAAAGGGTATAAAGGCAGCCTTTATCTGAACAAAAAGCAAAAACGAAGCATTATAAGGTTGAAATTCTTCGAATTTCTTCGGTTTTAATGGATTTTTTCTACCGCCGTTTGCC
>JAZNWM010000003.1:0-4953 GCA_045593345.1 Eubacteriales bacterium | reverse complement strand
GGTCGCTGTCACAAATGCTCCCGCACCGTCCAGGATGGTATTGATAGCATTCTCAAACTCAGCCTTATCACCTAAGTCGAGCGAGGTCTTGAGCCTGTGAATACCTCTGCCGATGCTGTCAATGCTTTCGCTGATATTACCGAAGGCATCTGCCGCCGCATCCGCCGCCGCTGATATATCACCGAGGGCATCCGCACCAATAGTTGCAAGCTCCTTGAGATTTTCTACGGCACTTTCAAGCTTGCCGAGACATTCACCTATATCCTCTGCCAGCTCGGGAAGACTGCTTGTGATTCCCGATACCTGCTTGATTACCTGGTCAACTATCTCGCTTATTCTGTTTATCTCACCGATAAGCTCGTCACCGTAGGACGAGCCCTCGTTAATTATAGTGTTTATC
Organism: Eubacteriales bacterium; assembly: GCA_045593345.1. Classification (GTDB taxonomy): domain Bacteria; phylum Bacillota; class Clostridia; order Oscillospirales; family CAG-272; genus UBA1740. Next base: position 4,553 of record JAZNWM010000003.1, on the reverse strand, counting down.
GCATTGGTTGCTAAGTCAAGGCTCTCAAGTATGGTTGCAAGCCTTGAGGAAATATTAGGCAGACCGCCGTCCGCAGAGCCTATGGCAGAATTTACTGCACCCTTAAGGCTGTCAAGCTCGCCCTTCAATGCGAGCAGCAGATCCTCCGACAGATCATAGCTTATATGGGGCTCCATCTGTCCTGCAATACCGCCCACGTCCTTTCGGCCGTTGATTTTCGCATTGTTGGTGCTGGTGCTGATATGACCGCTGCTTCTTCCAACGATACCGCCCACGTTATAGCCGATATGGGGGTATCCGACCTCGCCGCCGTTTACACAGCCGATTACGATTCCCGTGGAATATCCCGCAATACCGCCCGTGTCGGTCATACTGCTGTTGTTTACCGAGGTAAGCTTTGATATATCAAGCGTCAGCGAGATGTTTATGTCACTAAGAGACAGGCCGGGCGTTACGCTTATGGTATTCACTCTTGCGGTGCTCTCGCAGGAGGAGATGATTCCCTCGTTCGTGCCCGCAATACCGCCGGTGCGTGCCTCGCCGATTATTTCGCCGCTGACGGTACAGCCGCTAATCCTTCCGTTCACTCTGTTGATACCGACAATACCGCCCACGTCACTCCTTCCGATTACCGTACCGATGATATGGCAATTCTCAACCGAGCCGCTGCTGTCACCAACGATACCGCCGACGTATCCCTTGTCACCCTCGGGAGAATTCACTCCCCGAAGAGTAAGATTTTTAATAACGCCACCCTCCTCAAGCCGTGAGAAAAGTCCCGCGGGAGAATAGGCATCGGTGATTTCAATACCGCTTATGGTGTGTCCCTGACCGTCAAATACTCCGCTGAAGCTGGCTATGGGGTCAAAATCCATACCCTCAAGCGATATATCTGCCCAAAGCACAACCGTCTTCCCCTCCGAGAAGGCGTCGTAGGAGCATTTTCTTGCGAAGTCTAAAAGCTCCTCGGCACTTCCGATTGAGATGACCTCTCCCTCGGCAAATGCCACCGTCGTGAGCATAAGGGGTGCCATAAACGTTACGAGAATTGCGAGGGAGAGTAGCGTCGCAATAATTCTTATCTTATTTTTCATCGCCGTCGCCCTCCTTTTCCTCGTTTATTTTACCTGAATGTAGGGTTAATTTAACGTTACCGTCAATTACCGCATCAACTATACCTTCAATATTGCCGCAGATCTCTCCGCTTACCTGACCGCAAACGCGTACCCGTCCGTCAGCCTCCTCGCTATGCATCTCCTTCTTTTTGAAGAGGGTAAAGCTGGTCTTATCCACAAGCTTGCTGCCGACGAGCAGGAATTGGGGCAGAACGAACAGCACGAGAATCATAGAAATTATAGTACCGCGTCCTAAATTTATACCAAGGCTGGATATAGTAGCCTCGGAGGACATATAGCCGATAAGCAGGCCTGCCACCGACATTATGGTACCCGACGTGATTACGGTGGGGAAGGCAAAGTTCATCGTTTCAATAATAGCTTCTCTTGGTGACATCTCGCCCTTCAGCTCGTTGAATCTCGTTCCTATTACGATGGCATAGTCGATATTCGCACCCATCTGTATTGCCGAGATTATGATATAGCCGAGGAAGAACAGCGGCGTGTCGAGAAGGGTGGGGATAGAGAAGTTGATCCATATCGCACCCTGAATAATAAGAATAAGGATGATGGGCATTGCCACCGATTTGAAGGAGAAGAGCAAAACTATAAATACCGTAAGGATAGAAACTATGGCAACCACCACGTTGTCAACGACAAAGGTCTCCTTGAAATCCTTGGCGGTGGTCACGTTTCCTACGATGTAGACCTCGCCCTCTTCATAATAGCTCTTTGCAATAGCCTTCATTTCGTCGAGGAATCTGAACACCTCCTCGCCGTCGGTGGGCATATCAAGGTATACTACCATACGGTCGTAATTTTCACCGATAAGCATATCCTTTGCACTCTGCATCTGCTCCTTTGCCGCCGCCAGCATCTCGCCCTGCTCACCCTCTATGCTGATAAGGCCCGAGTCGATCTGCTCGGCAACGAACATAAACATATTTATAAGAGGTACCTCGAAGGACGAGAGATCGTTAATTATAGCACCGTAATTCTCCTCGCTTGCGGCGTAGGCGGCGTAAACCACGCTTGCGATCTCGTAGTCAAGGCCTGCCAGCTCGGAGAACTGTCTTGGCGTAAGTCCGTCTGCCAGGGTGTAGCCATCCATTGCCTCAATGTTGGCAAGTCCCATAGTGCTGGCAACCTCATCCCTGGCCTCAAGCTCGGCGAGCAGGGCTGACTCCTTATCATAATCGCCCGCAGGCACGATAAGGGCTACCATATTGGTCGAGCCAAAGTTTTCGTTTATCATCTTCTTTGCAAGAGTCTGGTCGTTAAGCTTTGCTGCCTCCTGGTCTGTATAGCCGTAGGAGAAGGGGCAGGCACCCGATACAAGCATAGCTGCGATGATTATTACCGCGAAGAGAGGCACGATGACCTTCCTTGATTTATATGCGAATTTTCCGATAAATGACATATCGGGAATAAGGCTCTTGTGCTCGGTTTTCTTAAGTGCCTTGCCGAATACCATCAGCAGACCGGGCATTACCACGAATACCGACAGCATAGCCAGCAGTATTGCCTTGATAAGACAGATTGCCATATCCGGACCAAGCTTGAACTGCATAAACGTCATTGCCAAAAGTCCGCCCACCGTGGTAAGCGAGCTGCCGAATACCTCGGGCACCGCCTTGGTAAGTGCCTCAACCACCGCATCGCGAAGATTGTGTCTTTCGTATTCCTCTCTGAAACGGTTGATAAGAATAACCGCATAGTCGAGGGAGAGGGCAAGCTGCAGCAGACTGGTCACCGAGTTGGATACGAAGGATATCTCTCCGTATATGAAATTCGTACCCATATTGATGATCATAGCCGCCAGGAAGGTTATCATAACGACAGGCAGCTCCACCACCGATTTTGAGGTGAGCAGCAGCATAAGTACGATTATAACCGACGCTACGATAAGTATCAGCATTATCTCGTTATCAAGAATATCTCCCATTGGATTTCCGATATCCGAGCTGACGTAGCAGTCGTATCCCGCGGTAAGCTTCTTTACCTCGTCAAGTGCCGTCGCACATCTTTCGTCGGTCTGGGGGTATGAGAAGGTGAGGGAATAGCAGGCAGATACGTTGTTATAGTGGGCGGCATCCTCGCCGAACTCCACCATCTGTATTCCCTCTATCTCGCCTATCTTCTCGGAAAGCTCCCACGCCTTATCAAGAGATATGTTGGCGACCATAATCTGTGCACTGCCGAACAGGGTAAACTCGTTCAGCATAATATCCACTCCCGCCTTGGAGTCGGATCTGTCGGGCAGAAATGCGGTCAGGTCGTTTTGCACCTCAACCCAACCCATAGAAAATACCGAGAAAACAACGGCGATGATAACAACAAGGAAGATCAGTCTTCTTCTGTCAACGATGAATTCGGAAACCCTGTGCATAAAGCTTACCGAATGCTTGCTTTTATTCTTCACGTAAGACCTCCTTCTTAGCATAACTAAAGAAAAATTGATTATCTTGACATTTTTACAATTTTATATTATAATAAACTCAAATCAAATTCAACGACTAATTTTAGCGTGATTTCTAATTTTGGACTTCGAGTCTTAAATCGTCCAAAAAGTTGGATGCGGCAATTGCTTACGGTGGGCGTCAGAATAGGTCGCTGTGGCAGAATCGACACACCGTATCCGCGAAAAATGCGAAAAACATACGAACAGTCATAGGAGATGAATATATGAAAAAGGAATACAGAAACTCCGCCAGAACCAAAAAAATGATACGTGCCGCCTTCGTCGATCTATTGGGTGAGCGAAAGGTCATAGCCAATATCACCGTTGCCGAGCTTGCCGAGAGGGCGGATATTGCAAAAAGCACCTTCTATAATCACTACGAGGATATCTACGCCGTTGCCGACGAGATGCTCCGCGAGCTTATTGACAGCCTTAACAGTATCATTGACAGAATGGATAAGGTTAAAACGAACGATTACCATATATATATAAACAGTATTTTCGACTTCATAGGACATAACGAGGCATTTTACCGTAAGGTTGCCGCCTCTCCCGACTCCATCTTCTTTATAGAAAGGATAAAGCACATTATCTCCAAGCGTGTGCTTGATAAGGTCAATTCGCCATCCCTTTCGCCTAATAAGGCAGAGCGGTTCGTTCAGATCAGCTTTATCTCCAACGCCTGCGTTGATATTATGGTGGACTACTATAAGGGTAATATTGATATGTCCTTCGACGAGCTGAAGCGGGTCATTATGTCCATAATCGACAAGCTGATGTAATAACTTTTTTCAAAAAAATACGCTTACGGAAGCAAAAATCCGTAAGCGTATTTTTTGTAATAGCCATCCAATTCAAAGAAGTGGATGGCGTGAAAACCACCAGTCCGGCTGGTGGTTCCAAAAAGCTTTAGCTATGCGTAGAAAAAAGTACCTCCCTTGGTGTATAATAGAGTCGGTCTGCCAACCAACAAAATT
>JAZNWM010000002.1:0-7963 GCA_045593345.1 Eubacteriales bacterium | reverse complement strand
TATTTTGCAGAAAGAGAAAAGGCACTGTTCCGAAGAACAGTGCCCGTGTTGTGCTTTTTTGTAGAAGATATAAGAATTAAAGCTCTGCGAAGTACTTGGTTGTACGAACCATCTGGCTTGTGTAGGAGTTCTCGTTGTCGTACCAAGAAACAACCTGTACCTGATAGGTGTCGTCAGCGATCTTAGCAACCATGGTCTGAGTAGCATCGAAGAGAGAACCGTAGGTGATGCCGATTACGTCGGAGGAAACGATGGGATCCTCGTTGTAACCGAAGGAAGCGGAAGAAGCAGCCTTCATAGCAGCGTTGATGCCGTCAACAGTGATGTCCTTACCCTTAACAACAGCAACAAGGATTGTTGTTGAACCGGTGCAGGTGGGAACTCTCTGAGCGGAGCCGATAAGCTTGCCGTTGAGCTCGGGGATAACAAGGCCGATTGCCTTTGCAGCGCCGGTAGAGTTGGGAACGATGTTCTGTGCGCCTGCACGAGCACGGCGAAGGTCACCCTTTCTGTGAGGACCGTCAAGAATCATCTGGTCGCCGGTGTATGCGTGAACGGTGGTCATAATACCGCTCTGGATAGGAGCGTAGTCGTTAAGAGCCTTTGCCATAGGAGCAAGGCAGTTGGTGGTGCAGGATGCAGCAGAGATGATCTGGTCATCTGCAGTAAGAGTCTGGTGGTTGGTACCGAAAACGATGGTCTTGAGGTCGTTGCCTGCGGGAGCAGAGATAACAACCTTCTTAGCACCTGCGTTGATGTGAGCCATAGACTTCTCCTTAGAGCAGTAGAAGCCGGTGCACTCGAGAACAACGTCTACGCCAAGCTCGCCCCAGGGGCAGTTAGCAGCGTCCTTCTCAGCATAGATCTTAAGAACCTTGCCGTCAACGGTGATAGTATTAGCCTCGTCATCAGCAACAACGGTGTGACCGTCGTAACGGCCCTGAGCGGTGTCGTACTTAAGAAGATGAGCGAGCATAGAAGCCTTGGTGAGATCGTTGATAGCTACGATCTCGTAGCCCTCAGCACCGAACATCTGTCTGAAAGCGAGACGTCCGATACGGCCGAAGCCGTTAATTGCAACCTTTACGTTTGCCATTTTAAAAATCCTCCAAAATATAAAAAATTTAATAAAAATCTAAAATTATATGGAAGTCCCTTCCATACCACGTTACATTGTAGCACATTTTTTTGCAATATGCAATAGGTTTGCTAAATTTTTATCAATTTCGTCACTTTTTTTATTTTATCCGAAATACAATGGGAATATTTGTACAGTTTTTTGAAAATCCTATTGAAAAAATGCTTTTGTTGTGCTATACTACTTTCATACATAAACAGAGTAGGACGGTATGCGTTCAGTGCCTGGTGGACGGGGAGTTGTCATCGGGACGAAAGAGGATTTTTCCGACGCGGTGTACCCTCCGCATCCCACTGTTGCCAATAGACTATTGGGCGTGCTATGCCCTTTTGCCTCGCGGAGCGGAGATGTAAATCTGTTTCGGGAGGTGTTTTTTATGAAAAATCAAAATAATTTAAACAAATTAAAGCTGGTTGCCGTTCTGGCAATGCTGGCGGCGTTAAGCATTATCTCGGGAAAGTTTCTTGGGATCAACGTCGGCGAATTTATGCGATTCAGTCTTGAGAATATGCCGATAATCCTGGCGGGTATGGCCTTTGGCCCGATGGCAGGCCTGACGGTAGGAATCCTAAGCGACCTTGTAGGATGCGTGATGATGGGCTGGACGCCTATTCCCTGGGTTACGGTGGGGGCGGGAGCTATCGGTGCACTGGCAGGTGGAGTAAGCCTTCTGATGAGGAAAAGCAGGCTGCCCTCGGTGCTCATTACTGCGGTAAGCGTTTTCGTCGCCCATTTCGTCGGCTCGGTGCTGATAAAGACCATCGGTCTTTCGGCTTTTTATGCCCTGCCCTACGTTACGCTTATGCTTTGGCGTATGCTTAATTACGCGGTGGTTGGTGTTATTGACGGAGCTATCGTTCATCTTCTCCTCAAAAACAAGGGTATCATAATGCACATAAATGAGATTGGGGGTAAGAGAGAATGACCTATGCCGAGGCATTAAGCTATATACACGGTGTATCAAATTTCTTCTGCAAGCCCGGGCTTGTGCGTATCAAGGAGCTTTGCTCCGGACTGGGAGACCCGCAAAACGAGCTAAAAATCATTCACGTCACCGGTACCAACGGCAAGGGATCGGTCTGCTCAATGCTGCACGCTATTCTCCGCGAGGAGGGATACAGGGTTGGACTTTACACCTCACCCTATGTCCGCAGCTTTAACGAGCGAATAAGGGTGAACGGCAAAAATATTACAAACGGTCTTTTAGCAAAATTTACCCAAAGGGTAAAGAATATTGCGAAAAAAATGGAAGACCGTCCCACAGAATTTGAGATTATAACCGCCATCGCATTCGATTATTTCAGGGCCTGCAGATGCGACTACGTTATTCTTGAGGTGGGAATGGGCGGCAGGCTTGACGCCACCAATATTATTCCCCCGCCCCTGCTCTCAATAATCACCGGGATTTCTATTGACCACACCGCATTTCTCGGTGATACGGTTGACAAGATCGCCTATGAGAAGGCGGGAATCATCAAGAAAAATTCGCCCACGCTTTACGGCGGGGAAGCAGGAATCGCAGAAGACGTAATAGCTGCAGAATGTGCCAAAATGCAAAGTACACTTTACAAAACCGACTATTCCGCCCTCTCGGTAAGCGAAATGAACCTCTATGAAAGTGTGTTTGACTACAGGGACAGATCAGATATGGAGCTTGGCCTTCTCGGAGCATATCAGCCGAGAAATGCGGCAATTGCACTTGATGCCGCGGATATTCTGATAAGGGAGGGCGTAGAGCTTAGCGAGGACAGCATCCGATACGGTCTTCGTAACGCACGGTGGCCTGCCAGATTTGAAATTATCAGCAGAGAGCCTATGATAATCTTTGACGGTGCTCATAATCCCCAGGGAATTGACGCGGCGGTGGATAGCATCAAGACCTATTTCCCCGATGAGAAGGTTATTATAATCAGCGGTGTTCTGCGTGACAAGGATTACGGTAGGATATCCGACAGAATATGCGAGGTAGCCCACAGTGTCTATACCATAACGCCAAGCAGCCCTCGTGCCTTATCTTGTGAGGAATACGCCGCCGTCTTCGCATCGAAGGGTGTTGACGCCCTGCCCTGCGGCTCGGTTGCCGAGGCATTGTCCGCAGCAAAGAAGGAGGCAGCAAAAAACGGCAAGGCGGTGCTCTTCCTCGGCTCGCTTTACACCTACTGTGAGGTTATGGCAGAAATTGAGAAAAAACGATAAAAAACAAGCCCCTAGGAAAAATCCCAGGGGCTTAATTCTTAGGAATTAGAACATTATTTTACATTCCAGGATTCGCTGAGAGCAGCATAAGTGCGATAGGTATTTCCGTTGAATGTGATAGAGGCATTTGATAAATTTCCACGCCAGAAGTATGCCTCTGTGGTAAGTCCGTATGCAATATCGGAATCGTTCGTACAAGCATACTTGTTTCCAGCTTCTGTATTAACTGTCAATCCACTTTCGCTGTACCAAGTATTATCATTGCGAAGTGCAACAGTTACACCAGCAAAATCACAGTTGTTAATAGACATAGAAGAATCATAGGAAATAGCACCAACAGCTTTAGCAACAAACCAATCGGCTGCTACGGTAGAGTTTGTTACCGTTACATTATTAAGTGTAATGCTTGCGTTTGCACCAGAAAGATAACCTGCAATAATACCAGCCTTGTCTTCACCTTCAACATAACAGTTGTCAATAGTAACGTTATTTACTATAAGTGTGCCGTATACAGAACCTGCGATTAAACCTGCGTGACCGGACTGACCGTCAGTGGTATCTTTGATAATTACGTTAGAGAAGTTAACGTTCTGGACAGTTACAGTAGTTCCAGACTCAACGCTTCCGAATAGAGCAAATCCGTAAGCCTTATCTTTACCCTCGTGAGTACTAGTGAAGGCATTGGTATCAGCTCTGAGGCCTGCAATATCATTTCCTCCGCAATCAAGTGTGATGTCCTTAGTTACCTTGCCGAAATTAACAGTAGCACCCTTAAGGTCAATATCATTAGTAATAGTAATGTTAAGAACATCAGCAGTAGTAAGACCACCGTTAGCAACAGTATTCATAAGATGAACAAGTTTTGCACCGCTATCGATAGTAACGCCCCCGTTATCAGCTACGGTGTAATTATTATCCATAGGAACCTCGCCAGAAAGTGTCATCCATTGGCCTTCTGCCTTTGCACCCTCGGGATATACAACTTTATCATTGCTGTCAGCAAGAATTATACTACCGTTTACGAAGTAGAAATAATGATCTTTGGTGAGTGGCTTGTAGTTCTCGAGATCAAATCCGTTTGTATCAAACAGAACTATTGCATCAGATACAGTTTTGCACTGCTCGGTAGCGAGAAGTGTATTCATCTGACGTACCGCCTGCTGATCGGCGGAAAGATTTGCCTTTTTCACAAGGCTTGTGAAGGTGGGGATCAGAACGGCGGCGAGTACAGCAACAACTGCAATTACTATAACAAGCTCAACGATCGTGAAGCCCTTTTTGTTTGTGGTTTTCATTTTGTTTCTCCTTTTTGTTTTTTTTATATGCAAAAAGCGACTCAAACTAACGCCCCGAGGAGCATTGATTTAAGCCGCTTTAAAGCATTCTTTATGGTTGATTTTATTCTGAGAGGAGGTGTTGTCAGCCGCCGTGATGACGCTGTTTTTCACGACGGATATCCGACCTGTTTGCTTGTATTTTTTTACACCGAAACGCATCGACGAAAGCCTCCTTCTGCCCTCTCTGAATTTTGGTTCATTATAGCACGAAAGTCCTTATTTTTCAAGGCTTTTCAGCGAAAAAAAGAAAAATAGGCATTAAAATTAATGCCTATTTTAGTTAACTCGATTTTTACTTTAAACACGCCTTAACGCTGTACTCGGTAACGTCAAGAACCGTCTCGCCGTCGATCTGAAGAGCACAGGGGGTGTCAAATTTTACGGTGATATTTTCGCCCTTCACCGCTGTGATGCACTCGGTGTGCTTCACGTGCTCACCCTTAAAGAGCGAGGGGAAGATAGAGAGCGTCTTAAGCTTACCCGAGCCGTAGAAGGTCATAAAGGTGACTCTGCCGTCACCAAGCCTCTCCTGATTGGGAGTAGGCATCATACCGCCACCGTAGAAGCGGCCGTTCATAGTAGGAGCGATCCATACCTTTTTGAAGCTGTATTCCTTGCCGTCAACGGTGACCTTCGCATTTCTGGGCTTGTATGCATAGATAAGGCCCTTGATGGCAATGCTGGTGTAGTTTACTGCCTTGCCCTTCGCCTTAAGCTGATCGCCGATCTCACAGCACCATCCGTCGATGCCGTAGCCGATGCCGTTTATAAAGCGGTAGGTCTTACCCTTCACGGTAACGGTGGGAAGGTTCTTCAGATACTGATTAATAATAAAGGGCTTGCCATCGTAGTCGGGGTTGACGTCGTGAAGGAAGTCGTTGCCGCTGCCCGATGCATAATAAAGCACCTCGTTGGTAATATTATCGGTGTCAACAGAGTTGATGAAATTGTTAAGGGTGCCGTCGCCGCCCGAAATAACCAGCTTATCCTCGGGCTGAAGCGAGGAAACGAGACCGGGGTAATCGGTGATCTCGGTAACGTTGTACTCAACGCACTCACCGTCAAGGTGGGATTTCAGCTCGTCGATATTCTTGCGAGTTTCGCCGTATCCTGCGAGAGGATTATAGAGTATATAGTATTTCATAATGCTTCTCCTAAGTAACGGTTTTTCAAAAAGTCATTTTTTCATAAGACAAGGGGTATTTTATCACTTTATGATGACTTTTTCAACATATTTGTCTTTTTGTTTACATTTTATTAATAAATAGACGGTGATTTTGACGAATTTTAATGATATAATTAGGTAATAATAAACAAAAAAGGAAAACACTATGAAAAGCATAATAAAGAATATCAGAGCAAGAGAGATCCTCGATTCCAGGGCAAATCCCACGGTAGAGGCAAGAGTAGAGCTTGAGTCGGGTGCGGTCGGAGTTGCCAGCGTGCCGTCGGGTGCTTCCACGGGAATACACGAGGCACACGAGCTTCGCGACGGGGATAGGACAAGATACGGCGGTCGGGGCGTGCTGACTGCGGTGAGGAACGTAAACGAGATCATCCGCCCTGCCCTGATCGGCAAGGACGTCTCGCGGGGTGAGGAGATAGACCGTATTATGACAGACCTTGATCAGAGCAAAAACAAGGCTAATCTGGGTGCAAACGCCATTCTTGCAGTATCTCTCGCTGTAGCGAGGGCGGCGTCGGCCGAGGCGGGCGTGGAGCTGTACGATTATCTTGCCACGGGCGGCGAGAGAAAATTTCCCACGCCGATGTTCAATCTGCTGAACGGCGGTGCTCACGCATCCAACAACATTGACGTGCAGGAATTTATGGTAGTGCCCCACGGTCTGTCTCTGCCCGATGCAATACGAGCGGGCTGCGAGATATATCACACCCTGGGAGGACTGCTGAAGGATCGGGGACTTGCCTCGGGCGTGGGTGACGAGGGGGGCTTTGCCCCGAATCTTGAGTCGGACGAGGAGGCTATTGCCCTGCTCTGCCAAGCGATCACCGAGGCGGGCTACAGCAGTAAAAAAATCGGCATCGCCCTTGATGTAGCGGCAAGCGAATGGTACGAAAAGGGCGAATACGTATTGCCGAAAAGAGGTACGAGGCTCTCTCGCGAGGAGCTTATTGACTACTACGCCGACCTGTGCGACAGGTATCCCATTATATCCATCGAGGACGGACTTGCAGAGGATGACTTCGAGGGTTGGGCTGCACTTACCGAGCGGCTCGGAAAACGGATTATGCTGGTAGGTGACGATCTGTTCGTGACGAACGTGACAAGGCTTGATATGGGAATCAAGCTTAAGGCGGCAAACGCCATACTGATAAAGCCGAATCAGATAGGCAGCCTTAGTGAAACGATGGCGGTAATAGAACGTGCAAAAGAGGCGGGATACAAATATATTATATCCCATCGCTCTGGTGAGACGTCTGACAGCTCGATTGCAGATATTGCGGTGGCAACCGCTGCCCCCTTCATCAAGACGGGAGCACCCTGTCGTGGTGAGCGTGTGGCGAAGTACAACCGCCTGCTTGAAATCTATGACAAATATAATAATATAATATAAATGTAGCTTTTGTTTTTATAACAAAATTAAGGCGGACCCGAATTTTTTCGGGCCCGCCAATTTATTTGGTATTTATGCTGTTAATTAAGATCAGCCAAGAATCCACCAACGGAAGCGGGACTTGCGTGTAGCAACCGCCACGATCGTGGTGATAAGGCAGAGACCTGCGATACCGATTGCGAGAAGGATAATTTCCATATCGTTCTCACCGCGTTCGCCCTGCTCGCCCTTAGCCGCGATGCCTGTGTCAACGTCACCGATCCACCAGTGACCGTTCTCACCGATGAAGGGAGCCTTGCCGTCCTGTCCCTTTGCAGGAACGCCGGTATCGGTCTCGCCGATCCACCAGTGGCCATTCTCACCGATGTGAGGAGTAACGCCGTCCTTACCTACGATAGTACCGAGGTCGGACCAGGTTGCACCCTCATCATAGCTTACGAAGAGGTTGCCGCCGTCAATCTTGAAGGTAGGAGTCTTGCCGTCTATACCAACTGCACGGAACTCTGTCTTGCTGCCGTTGAGGTACCAATAGCCGTCTGCACCGATGGTGTACTTATCGCCATCCTTACCGATTGCAGAATGCTCGGTTTCAACACCGCCGATTACCCAGTAGCCGTTCTCGCTGATAGAGGGAACCTCGCCGTCCTTACCTGCTACAGTGCCGAGATCGGACCACGCACCGTCGCCAAACTTAACGAAGAGCTTGCCGTCCTCTA
>JAZNWM010000001.1:0-11656 GCA_045593345.1 Eubacteriales bacterium | reverse complement strand
ATATTTACAATAGCTTAATAAAATGGTAATGTTTTATAAATACGCGAATGGTACAATCTGTTGTAATGAAAAAACGGGGAAGTATAATGAGGAAAAAAACGTCTTTTTTATCTAAGCTTGTGTTTCGTTTTTTTAGATTTTTCGGCAAAATTGCATACAGAAAAACAAAAATATACGGACTTGATAGCATACCGGAATCGGATACCGTAATAGTCGCAAATCACGCCCAGCTAAGCGGCCCCGTAATAGCCGAGCTTCATATGCCCGAGAATTGTTATATATGGGCGAACGGCCAGATGTTTAGCTTTCGGGAGGTACCGGACTATGCTATGGAGGATTTCTTCCCGTACAAGAGGGGTATGGTTCGCCCGGCATACAGAATTGCATCCTATATTCTGGCACCGCTGATGCCCTGTATAATGAAGAACGCAAGGACGGTACCGGTCTATCACGACGCCAGAATCGCCTCAACCCTTCGTACAACACTAAAGCTGCTTGTCGAGGGGAACAACATACTCGTCTTTCCCGAGTGCCACGAGCCGCAAAATAACATTATTAATAAATTCAGAGAATATTTTGTAGACATAGCAAGATTGTATGAAAAACGCAGGGGCGTTCGCTTGAAATTTATACCAATGTATATTTCTCCCGAGCTGAAATCCTGCTATTTCGGGCAGGAAATCCTCTATGATCCAAATAACAAGCCCTCGGACGAGAGGCGTAGAATTACCGAGCATCTCGCCACCGAGATCACTCGTATCGGAAGGTCACTTCCACCTCATACAGTGGTTCCGTTTGATAACATTTCAAGGAAAGATTATATATCTAATAAGGATTTTGATTCAATTCCTCGTAGTACAGAGCAGGCTTAAAGCCTGCTCTGTTTACATTGTGTTCATAATTTGATAACCTTTTATAAATATAAAAGAGGTAGAATATAATGAAAAAGCTATGAAAAGGAGAAAGACAAGTGGCAAGAATTCTTGTTGTAGAGGACGAGCTGGATCTTAACCGTATAATTTGTCGCAGGCTTCGTGACAGAGGCTATGAGGTCACGTCGGCAGAGGACGGCGTCGTGGCACTTGAGAGGATGGAGGAAAGCCGCTTTGATATGGTGCTTACCGATATTATGATGCCTCGTATGGACGGCTTTGAGCTGGCAGACAGCATTCGTCTTACCGATAAAAATATACCAATCATTTTTATGACCGCCAAGGATGACAAGGCGTCAAAGATGCTGGGCTACTCCATAGGGGTGGATGATTATATCGTCAAGCCCTTTGACGTGGATATTCTGATTATGAAGGTCGCCGCGATGCTTCGCAGGGCGAGAATAGAGGCTGAGCGTGAGCTTGTGGTTGGTAATCTGCGAATAAACTCGGAGGAGCGGTCTGTGAGTATCAGTGGTGAGGAGATCAGCCTTACGGTAAGGGAGTTCGATATTCTCTTCAAGCTTCTTTCCTATCCGAAAAAGACCTTTACACGCTCTGCTCTTATGGAGGAATTCTGGGACTACGATTCCTCTGCCACCTCGCGAACGGTGGACGTTTATATGGCAAAGCTGCGTGAGAAAACCTCTGCGGCGGACGGATTTGAAATTCAGACCGTACACGGTCTCGGTTATAAATTGGTGTTAAAATGACAACTAAAGATTACAAAAAGAGCCATTTATCCTGGCTTGGTGCGATTTCATTTTTCATTCTCGTGGCATTCGTTATGCAGATCGCAATCCTCGCATACGATTACATCTGTCAGCGGACCGAGGACACAGGACTTATTGCAGTGCTTATACTTATTCTTATATTTATTCTGGCGGCCTTCTGTACGCTGTGCGACTTTATCAGGCGTAAGATTATGATCGACCGACCGGTAAGGCGTATTCTTGATGCTACCGAGCGTATTGCACGAGGCGATTTTTCGGTACGAATTGACATTGACCACAGCTATGATAAGTATACCGAGTTTGACGTTATAGCAGACAATCTGAACAGAATGGCGGAGGAGCTCGCAAAGAGCGAGATGATGAAGAACGACTTTATCTCAAACGTCTCTCACGAGCTGAAAACGCCCCTGGCGGTTATCGGGAACTATGCCGCCGCTCTGGGCGACGCCGAGCTTGATGAGGAGAGCAGGGAAAGATACAGTCGCACTCTCGTTGCTGCCTCTCACCGCCTGTCCGACCTTGTCAGCAATATTCTGAAGCTTAATAAGCTGGAAAATCAGACCCTGAAGCCCGAGCTGATGAAGATAAATCTTGCTGATATGTTAGCTGAGGCCATCGTTGGATTTGAGGACAGAATTGAGGAGAAGGAGCTTTCGCTGGAGCTTGATATGAATGACGTCTTCGTTACCTCGTCCCCCTCGCTTCTCGATCTGGTATGGAGCAACCTTATCTCCAATGCGATAAAATTCAGCCATACGGGTGGCAAAATTTCTGTTTCGGTGGGCGAATCTGAGGGCTATGCCACCGTTACCGTAACCGACTGTGGCATCGGAATGTCGCGGGAAACGGGTATGAGGATTTTTGAGAAATTCTATCAGGGAGACACCTCTCATAAGAGTGAGGGCAACGGCCTCGGCCTTGCTTTAGTAAAGAAGGTCATTGACATTCTTGGTGGTGAAATATCTGTCACCAGCGAGCTTGGAGTTGGCACCTCCTTCACCGTCAGGATCAAAAGCGAGGCTTTCATATGAAAAAAATGAAGGAGATTTTTCTTAAAATAACCAAGCCCACGCCTCTTACCGTAGGCCTCTCGGTCGTTTTTCTCGTTATTATTGCGGTGATAACACCGATCCTTCTCACCGCCGGGCTTTCGGGTGGATTTGAAATAATTGCCTACGCCTCCTACGGCCTGTCGGCCATTGGCCTTGCCTACGCCGTATGCGTATTCGTTATGAGCGGCCCGAGAATAAGGCGAATGGTGGTGGAGCATCTTCACAAGAATCCCCTGACGAATAAGCTGATTTCAAATTACGGCTTTCGCACCCTGATAACCTCCACGGTAGCCTTTGGAATGAGTCTTATAAACTCGGTGGTCAACGCCTATCTCGGCATCAGCGAGCGGTCAATATGGTTCGGTGCCCTTGCGGCATACTATATTCTTCTCGCCTTTATGAGATCGGGAATGCTTACCTATCAGATAAAGCCCGGAAATTTTGAGAGCGGTGCTATGATTCGGGCAAAAATCTACACCCGATGCGGACTGCTTCTGCTAATACTTAACGCAGCACTGTCATCCGCCATCGCACAGATGATATTTGACGATCGCGGCTTTGAATATAAGGACTGGCTCATATACGCCTTTGCCGCCTACGCCTTCTATAAGGTCATAATGTCGTTTATCAATGCAGTAAGGGCGGGACGGCAGGAGGATCTTGCCATCCGTGCCGTAAGGGAGATAAATACGGTGGATGCGGCGGTGTCCATTCTGGCACTTCAGACCGCCTTGCTGCACACCTTTACTGACGGCAGCGTGGACATCTCTCTGTTCAACACCCTGACGGGCTCGGCAGTAAGCCTGTTTTCGCTGTCGCTCAGTATTTCTATGATAATAAGAGGAAGAAAGAAGATTAAGGAAATAAAAAATGGAAAATAAGGATAAATTCAGCTATACCTATTCCGCACCCACCGAGGCAGAGCGTCGCGAGATTGAGAGCATCCGCCGTCAGTATAAGCCCGACGCTAATGCAGAGGGCGGGGTGGAACGCCTTCGTGCCCTTCATTCTAAGGTGGTGGGCAGGGCAACCGCCATATCACTTGCCTGTGGAGTAGCTGGCATCCTGATCTCGGGTGGAGGAATGGCTCTGGTGTTGGAGTTTGAAATGTTTGTGGTTGGCATAGTCCTCGGAATCCTCGGTGCCGTTCCGATGGCACTTGCATATCCCGTGTATAATAGAGTCCTCGCACAAGGGAAGGCAAAATACGGAGAGGAGATAATCCGCCTGTCGGATGAAATCCTTCAGGATAAATAATATAAAAGGAGCTGTCTCGGACAGCTCTTTTTTCTTTTCTTACAAAACTTTTACATTTCTCTTGCACTAAAAAAACATTGACCTGCTAAGATTTACAGGTAAAAATCCAAAAAGGAGATGAAAAATGAACGCTATTGAAATCAGAAATCTTACAAAGAGCTTTCGCGGTATGTATGCCCTGAACGGCTTTAATATGACCGTGCCCCAGGGTGCTATATACGGCTTTATCGGTGAGAACGGCTCGGGCGTATATCAGAACCTTATGATGCAGGCAATAAACCTCGGCCTTGGGGATCCCGACGGCGAGATTATGCGTGTGCTAAGGATCGTGCGGATGGAGGATAACGCCTCCCTTAAGTTCAAGAGCTGCTCTCTGGGCTTGTTCTGAAGAAAACCGCCCTAGTTTAACAAAACACTTACAAAAGAAATACCTTATCCTTGCAAGTAATTAATTTTTCCTTAACAGCCCCGCGATATAATGTTACCGTAAGAAAAAAACGGAGGAATTAACAATGAACAACAATGAAAAACAGATCGTAGAAAAAATTCGCAGCGGCTATGAGGAGAGAAAGCCGACAAAGCTTGACGAGCTTCGTGCCGTTGACAGAAGGGTGAAGCGTCCCGCACAGGTTTTCGCATATATCTTCGGCACGGTAGGTGCCCTGGTGCTGGGCTCGGGAATGTGCCTTGCAATGCCCGAGGTTATTGAGGGCTATATGCCCCTTGGCATTTGCGTCGGACTTGTGGGTATCGCAATGGTTTCGCTGAACTACCTTATTTATAAGGCAGCTCTCAGGGCGAGAAGGCGTAAGGCTTCTCCCGAGATATTCAGACTTTCCAACGAAATTTTAGGTAACTGATAATCAATAAAAGAGGTATTTTATAATGTCAGAGATCAAGAAAAAGGTATGCGATGGCTACAAGAAAATCCAGAACGGCGTCGTGGAAGGCTATAAAAAAATCGAGAACGGTGTCGTAGATGGCTACAAAAGAATTGAAAACGGTGTAGTAAGCGGATGGGAAAAGGTCAGCGACAAGTGTGTTGAGGCTCTCTTTGCCAAGGATGGCGAGAGCGTTGAGGACGCCAAGAAGCGTCTTGCAGGCGAAAAAACCACCGACTCGGACGAGGATGCCGAGGCTTAAATTATAACGAAAGGGATCTTATAGATCCCTTTTATTCCTTCATAATTCTTGAAAGTATGTAAAAAACAAACAATAATTGACTGAAATGCGGTGAAATCTGGTAATATCTGACCGCACTTCCAATGATTTTGCATTGAATAGCCTCCCCTTTTTGTGATATAATCTATTCGTAATCCAAAGGAAAGGAAGGTGAAAAATGCAGAAAATCAAGCTAAAGGTCATAGCAGCGGTGCTGCTCTGCTTTTCGGTGATCAGCAGCTTTACCGTCGGGGCGTCAGCCACCGCGGTTGCACACAACTCGCTCTCCGAGATGGCGACAAGCCTTGATACCGACGGCAGAGTGTATAAGCATCTTCAGGGTATCCCCGGTAAGAACGTGTGGAGCTACACCAGGCCTACTGTCACCGTTTCGGGTACGAATCTGTCTGTCCGCGGCGTTGTTATTAACGGTACCTACTATATCCCGTTCCGTGCCGCCTCGTCGGCAATAGCGGGCAGCACTTACAGCTATGACGCGAAAACAAGGACGGCTACTATGAGGGCAGCAGGGCTTGAGATCGTTGCAGGTGATGGCTGCTACGTTACATACGCAAACGGACGAGCGTTGTTCAACACGACTCCTAACGTAATAATGAGCGACGGCAGACTGTATATTCCTGCATCTGTCTTTGCAAAGGCGGTTGGTATGAGGATTGATGCTACAGACAGCAGGATCAATCTTATGGGCGTATACTCTCCGCTGATGAGTGGAGACAGATTTTACCGTTCCGACGAGGTGCTCTGGCTTGCCAGGATAATCCACGCCGAGAGCCGCGGGGAGCCGCTTATTGGGCAGATTGCGGTTGGTAACGTGGTGCTTAACAGAGTAAGGTCGGCGTATTATCCTAACACTATCTACGGTGTTATTTTCGATCGCAAGTGGGGCGTGCAGTTCAGTCCCGTTCTCGACGGCACGATATACAACACTCCGAGCTATAACGCCACCCTGGCGGCAAAGATCGCCCTGGAGGGCTATGACGTATCCGACGGTGCGTTCTTCTTCCTGAACGTATCCCTCGCCACGTCCTCCTGGATACCTCGCACCCGCGAGTATGCCTTCACCGTCGCAAACCACGACTTTTATAGGTAATGGCTTTTCTGCCACCCCTTGGGGTGGCAGATTTTTCTATCTTATTTTTGAAAAGTACTTGAAAAAAACAGGGAAAGGTAGTATAATGTTTATGTTGTTGATTTTCGTAGAAAATCAAACGTATTGCCTGGCGGCACTACCATAAAAAAGCAAAGACTTTCGTACAATAATTAAAATAAACCTCGTTCGTGCTTGCTGGCAAGCCGACAGATACGAACTTAGTATATTATAATAAAAATGTAGAAACCTAAGGAGATTCCATTATGTTTTACAGAATGAAGGTTGCAGGTCTTGAGAGAGATCTTCCGCTTTGTCCCATCAGCGACGAGCTTTATATCGGTGCGTTTATCCTTTTCGGTGACGTAGAGCTTACCGAGAGATGTGCGGAGGAGCTGGCGAAGCTGGCACCCGAGCACGACGTGCTTCTTACCGCCGAATCGAAGGGCATTCCCCTTGTGCACGCTATGGCACGCTGCCTGGGCGAGAATCGCTACGTTCTCGCGAGAAAGTCGGTGAAGCTGTATATGAAGGACGTGCTTAAGTGCGAGACCAAGTCTATTACCACGGGCTCGCTTCAGACTCTTTACATAGACGGCGGCGACGCCGAGTATCTCAAGGGAAAGAGGGTGCTTATCGTTGACGACGTTATCAGCACCGGCGGCTCGCTTCTCTCGCTTGAAAATCTTGTAAATCAGGCGGGTGGAGAGATCGTCGGCAAGATGACCATTCTCGCTGAGGGTGACGCCATCGGCCGCGAGGATATTACCTACCTTGCACCCCTGCCTCTCTTCGACAAGAACGGAAATCCCCTTACATAAGCTATAAATACATAAAAGGAGCAGAGTTTTCTGCTCCTTTCTTATTAAACAAATAATTACATTATTCGTAATTTTTCCTTGCGGATTGGTAATACTAATCTCACAATACTTTTGCGAGGTGAGTATGCGAATAAACAAGGTAGAAATATGCGGCGTTGATACTTCGGGGTTAAAGACTCTTAGCGAGGCAGAGAAGCGTGAGCTGCTTAAAATGGCGGCGGAGGGAGATCGCGATGCCAGATGTCAGCTTGTGATGGGAAATCTTCGCCTGGTGCTAAGCGTTATAGGCAGATTTAATCCAAAGCGTGAAAGCGTGGATGATCTTTTTCAGGTGGGCTGCATAGGACTTATCAAGGCGATCGACAACTTTAATCTTGATATGGACGTGCGGTTTTCAACCTACGCCGTCCCGATGATAATCGGTGAGATCAGACGGTACCAGCGTGACAACAACGCCGTGCGGGTGTCCCGCGGAATGCGTGACCTTGCCTACCGTGCCCTCGGGGCAAAGGAGGAGATTTCACGGCGTGAGCAAAGGGAGGCTACGGTTAGTGAAATTGCGGCAAGCCTTAGTGTGTCCGAGAGGGCGGTAAGCGAGGCACTTGAGGCCATCGTAGAGCCAATATCCCTCTTCGATTCGGTGTACGGCGACGGCGAGGACAGTATGTACGTCATTGACAAGCTTGCCGACGAGGGCGAGTCGGACGAGAGCTGGATAGAGAGCATCTCGCTCAGAGAGGCTATGAAGCGTCTCTCGGATCGTGAAATGGGGATAATAGAACGCCGCTTTTACAAGGGACGCACACAGATGGAAATTGCCGCCGAGATCGGTATTTCCCAGGCACAGGTGTCGCGGCTTGAGAAGGGGGCAATTGATAAGCTGCGAAAATATATGAGCTGACCTCGGACAGGGAAGGGGGGGCCGCTTGCCAACACCTCTGCGGGTGTTGTGACCTCCACCCTTAAATGCCCGCCTCAATGACACAAAAAACCTCGTGCTCGGTCTTATCCTGCACGAAGGTCAAATAAAAAAAAGAGTGAGTCCAGCGACCCACTCTTTATCTTTTAAAAAATAAAAAAAGAGTGAGTCCAGCGACCCACTCTTTATCTTTTAAAAATCAAAGACGGTAGATGTACTTCTCCTGTGCCTTGTGCTGATAGATAAGTGCGAAGATTGCAAGCACAGCACCAAGGATTACACAGCAAATCTTAACGTTGTCATCTGCACCGGGAATAAGGATGCTCTGGAGAACGAGAAGTGCTCCGATAGCACCGCCGAATGCGGTAAGTCCCATCGCAATAACCTTGTATATCAGCGAGAAGATCATAGCACCGAAGAGGGCTACGATACCGCCGAGTATGTACTTGGTTGTATCGTTATTGAGGAATGCAAGGCTACCGAAGTGGTTCATAAGCATCGCATATGCAACGGTAGTACCGAAGAAGAATCCGTCTACTGCACCGAGGATAAAGATCATAAAGTTGAATGCAAAGGCACAGAGAAGAACCGCGATAAGAGAACAGATAACGGCAACCGTTACGTGATAGTCAAGAATATCGGGGATGATAGGATCAAGGCTGGGCTGGAGGTAGGGAGCTACGTACCAGAAGCCAACGAGTCCGAATGCAAAGGCACTGCCTGCGAAGGTAAGCAGCTTGAAGAATCTGTAGCCCTCAAATGCAACGAGAGTAAGCAGACATACAAGTGCAAGCAGAACGAGAACTCTGTGCTGATTATAAAGATCCATAATCTGTGCGGGAACAAGAGCAACAGCCTTGTCAAGAAGGCCGTTGAAGAAACCGCCGATTTTGCCTATTATAGCATTGATGTCAAATGAACCGATAGAGCCGCCAAGCTGCGAAAGGTCCGGAATTAAATTAGAAATATCAGGCATAATGTACCTCGCACATAATAATTATTATTTTTATTTGTAAATATTATATCATATAAAATCTTATTTTGCAATAGAAATTAGAAAAAAAGTTAAATTTTTTAAAATATTTTTTTAACGACGTTTTGCGACAAAAACAGGCGGACTTACTCAAAGAAAAAATGAGAAAATCCGTCTGAATTTGCACAAAATGCCAACTATAGATTACATTATTGCTGTTTTTTCTATCAGAGCATAAGCTCCTCAATGATTTCACACAGCGAAGATGGGTCGTCAAGGCTCATTCCGCCCACCATTCTTCCCATCGCGAGAAGCAGCCTTGAATACTTCGCCAGCCTTTCCTTGTCGCTCTCGTAAAGGCCTGCCAGCTTTTCTGCAATAGGATGATCTGCATTGATCTCCATTACGATGCTTGCCTTCGGCACGCCCTCCTCGGCCCCGGGCATACGGGAGAGTATCCTCTCCATCTCGGCGGAGATTTCGCCTTCGGTGGTAAGACATACGGCACGGCTGCCGATGGAGGAGCTGAATCTTACCGAGCTTACCGAGCCTGCCGCCTCCTTCATAAAGTTAAGCAGCTCTGCCGACTCCTCGTTCTTTTTATCAAGCCTTGCACGCTCGTCCTCGCTTATGAGGGCACCGTCCTCTGCGGTCACGTTTCTGAACTCCTTACCATCATAGCTTTCAAGCACGCGAAGGGCAAACTCGTCAACGTCATCGGTAAGGTACAGTATCTTGAATCCGCGGCTCTTTACCGCCTCCACCTTCGGTAGCATCTCTATTCTCTCAATGCTCTCGCCCGATGCGTAGTAGATTGCCTCCTGCCCATCTGCCATAGCCTCAACGTACTCCTTCAGCGAGAGGTATTTTCTCTCGTCCGACGAGCGGAAGATAAGCAGATCCTGCAGCATCTCCTTGTGCATTCCGTAGTCCGAATACACACCGTATTTCAGCTGGATTCCAAACTGGTCAAAGAAGCTTTCGTATGCTTCGCGGTCGGTATTCATAAGCAATGTAAGCTCGTTTTTGATCTTTTTCTCAATGGCCCTTGCTATAAGCTTGAGCTGTCTGTCGTGCTGAAGCATCTCGCGTGAAATATTAAGAGACAGGTCGGCAGAATCCACGATACCGCGGACGAAGCTGAAGTAGTCGGGCAGAAGATCGCGGCAGCACTCCATTATCATAACGCCCGAGGAGTAGAGCTCAAGTCCACGCTCAAAGTCCTGTGAATAATAGTTGTAGGGAGCGTGCGAGGGGATGAAGAGCAGGGCGTTGTAGGTTGCCGTACCCTCTGACCTCTGGGTGATTATCCTCATCGGCGGCTGCCGGTCAAAGAATTTCTCACAGTAGAAGCGGTTGTACTCCTCGTCACTTACCTCGGTGCGATTTTTCTTCCACAGAGGCACCATACTGTTCAGCGTTTCAAGCTCGGTGTAGCTCTCGTACTCCTCGCCCCCCTCAACCTGCCGCATTTTTGTCATCGCCATTTTAATGGGATAGCGGATGTAGTCGGAATATTTCTTGACAAGCGAGCGGATTTTGTATTCGTCAAGGAATTCGGAGTAATTCTCCTCCTCCGAATCGGGCTTTATGCTAAGAATAATCTCGGTGCCAAAGCCCTCCTTCTCGCACTCGCCGATGCGATAGCCCTCAACGCCCTCGGAGATCCAGATGTGGCCGACCTCTTCGCCGTAGGCTCTTGATTTCACGGTTATTTTGTTCGCTACCATAAAGGCGGAGTAGAAGCCGACGCCGAACTGACCGATAACGTCAATGTCCTCGCCCTGCTCGTTGTCACGCTTGAAATCAAAGGAGCCGCTTTTTGCGATGGTGCCGAGATTCTTCTCCAGCTCCTCCTCACTCATACCGCAGCCGTTGTCGGAAATGGTGAGCAGCCTTTCTTCCTTATTAATAATGATATTTATCTCAAAATCCCCACGCTTCATATTCACGCCCGAGTCGGTAAGCGAGCGGTAATACAGCTTGTCCAGAGCGTCGCTGGCGTTGGAGATCAGCTCTCGCAGGAATATCTCCCTATGGGTGTAGATTGAGTTGATCATCATTCCGAGTAGCTTTTGCGACTCGGTTTTGAATTGTCTTTTCTTCATTATATATATAACCTCCGTTTTTTGCTGGAGAAAATTATATCACCATCCCGAG
Source organism: Eubacteriales bacterium (assembly GCA_045593345.1). Taxonomy (GTDB): domain Bacteria; phylum Bacillota; class Clostridia; order Oscillospirales; family CAG-272; genus UBA1740. Next base: position 542 of record JAZNWM010000001.1, on the reverse strand, counting down.
GTATTGTCAAGAATTAATTGTTAACACTGTATCAATTTTCCTTGAAATATGATCTTCACGACGGATAAAGTGAAACTGTTATGTGCAAAATAAACAAAACAAACTATAAATTTGGTTGCTTTGCTGTTAAAAAGAGAAAAAAACAAAAAAAGTCAAAAAAAATTTAAAAATTGCTTGACTTTTTCAAACGCTTGTAGTATAATAAGAAAGCTTGTGACAAACGAGCACTTGATCCTTGAAAATTGAACAACGAGAAATTAAGAAAACATTGTGTTTCGGAGGAGACTCCGAAACGGTGTAAGTTCTTGTCAAACACATTGAGAAAAAACTCAAAAGTAAGAAGAAGCTAGAATAAATAGCTCTGAAAAAGGATTTAGGTTCCCGCCAGGGAATTTAGATAAACATTTTTTAGAGAGTTTGATCCTGGCTCAGGATTAACGCTGGCGGCGTGCATAACACATTCAAGTCGAACGGTGAAGGGGCTTCGGCCCCGGAACAGTGGCGGACGGGTGAGTAACGCGTGAGCAATCTACCTCTGGGTG